>NZ_CM001974.1:4140804-4300468 GCF_000406105.1 Dickeya chrysanthemi NCPPB 402
CTGAGCGGCACGATGTGCTCTTCCTTCATCTTCATGCCACGATAGGAGTAGCGCACACCCTTGATCGCTTCCCGCTGTGCAGGAACCCGCCAGTAAGCCTTATCAAAATCAAACTCACGCCATTGGGCAAAACGAAGCTCACTGGAACGTACAAACGTCAGCAACGTGAGTTCGACTGCGATACGTGTCATCTGGCGGCCACGATAAGCCGCAAGCCGTGACAGGAACTCATGGATACGTTCCGGCGGCAAGGCGGGATAGTGCCGTGCTTTTGTCGTCGTTAATGCCCCGCTCATATCACTAGCCGGATTAGAGTCAATATAATCGTTCTGCACGGCATAGCGCATAATCGCCGTAACACGCTGTTGCAGGCGTTGTGCTACATCGTGCTTGCCGCTGGCATCCACCGCTTTTATCGGCGCTAACAGATGGCTGGTTTTGAGTTTACGGATATCTGCCGTGCCAATATGCGGAAAAATGTACAGTTCAAGATAACGAATCACCCGTGCGCGGTGATAATCGCCCCAGCGCTTGTTGCTGGCGTGCCACTGCCGGGCGATAGTCTCAAAGGTATACGCCCCCGCAGTTTCAGCCTGTGCCTCTTTTTGTTCAGCCTTTGGGTCAATACCTTGCACCAGCAGCTTTTTAGCTTCATCACGTTTAGCGCGAGCCTCAGCCAGGGTGACTGTCGGCCAAACACCAAAAGCCAGCCGGTCCTCTTTCTTGTCATCTGGACGCCGATACTTCATGCGCCAGTATTTTGAACCGCGTGGGGTAATTTCAAGATATAAGCCGCCCCCATCCGCCATCTTGTAGGTTTTCTCTTTGGGCTTGGCAGTCTCGACCTGACGGGCATTGAGCTTCATTTTGGGGGCACATATCTTATCGAAGTGGAGATGCCCCCGATTATGCCCCCAACAACCGCTGGATTACAACGGATGCAAAAAGACCACTGTGGAAAAAACGCACAACCCACCCAGACAATAAATCAAAGTAAATCTTTATTTAACAAATATATATGGAAGACGGCGGACGATAACGGATACAAAAAAAGCCACCAGAAGGTGGCTTGATTTTGAATTTTGGTGCCGAAGGCCGGACTCGAACCGGCACGTATTTCTACGGTTGATTTTGAATCAACTGCGTCTACCGATTTCGCCACTTCGGCACGAAGTAGTACTTTGCGGAAAACGTGGTGGATTATACCGTTGTGCGGGCTCGGTGCAACCTTAATCCGTCGTCTGGCGTTGCAAGCGCTGAAAAAATCGCCGTTAGGGTGGTTTTAGCGCAGTAATGTGCTGCCGTGACAGCAGTTTTACAGCATCGGTCGTGCAATGCAGATAAAAAAACGGGCGCGCTGTTATCGCTCGCCCGTTTCGTGAAAAGAGAGATTAGCGCCGTTTTAGCAGCAGCATAACGCTAATGAACAGGAACAACGCGCTCGGCAACAACGCCCCCAGCACCGGCGGAATGTGGTACACCAGACTGAGCGGGCCAAAAATCTGATCCAGCACGTAAAACAGAAAACCGAAGCTAATGCCAATCACGATTCGCATACCGGCAGGTACACTGCGCAGCGGACCGAAGATAAACGACAGTGCCATCAGCATCATGACGGCCACAGACAGCGGCGCGAAGAGTTTACTCCACATATTAAGCTGATAACGGCTCGCCTCCTGCCCACTCTGGCGCAGGTAATTGATGTAATCGTACAGGCCGCGGATAGAAAGCGCGTCAGGCTCCAGCGCCACCACGCCGAGCTTGTCCGGCGTCAGGTTGGTTTTCCATTCACCGCTGACGGTCTGGCTGCCGCCAATCTGTTTGCCGTCGCTCAGGTCGGACTCCTCAACCTGAGACAGTTTCCAGCCGCCATTCTCATACACGGCAGAGGCGGCATAGCGAACGGACAACAGTTTGTTCTGTTTGTCGAAATGATAAATGTTGACGCCCAGCAGTTCACTTTCTCCCGCCACCCGCTGGATGTAGACGAAATCGTTGCCGTCTTTAGCCCACAAGCCACTTTGCGTCGACAGCATCGAACCGCCGTACATCATCTGTGAACGGTAGTTACGCGCCATTTGTTCGCCCGCCGGTGCGACCCATTCGCCGATAGCCATGGTCAGCAGCACCAGCGGAATAGCGGTCTTCATGACGGAACCGGCAATTTGCAACCGGGTAAAGCCGGATGCCTGCATCACCACCAGTTCGCTGCGGGTCGCCAGCGTTCCCAGCCCCAACAGTGCGCCGAGCAGCGCCGCCATCGGGAAAAAGATCTCGATGTCTTTTGGTACGCTGAGCAACGTATACAGCCCGGCTCCCATTACCGAGTAGCCGCCTTGCCCCACTTTGCGCAATTGATCGACAAATTTAATGATGCCGGAGAGCGACACCAACATGAACAACGTCATCATGATGGTGTTGAAAATGGTTTTACCGATGTAGCGGTCCAGTACGCGAAACATCTCAGGCCGCTCCTTTTGCTACTTTCAGGCTGGCGCGCAATTTACGCGCCGGTACGCTATCCCACAGGTTCAGGATGACGGCAAGCGCAAGATAGGCCAGGTTGGTCAGCCACATCCACACCATCGGGTCGAGCTTGCCTTTGCCGGCGTTAGATCGCAGCGAACTTTGCAGCAGGAAAAACACCAGATACAGCAGCATTGCCGGCAACATACTCAGCACCCGGCCCTGACGCGGGTTGACCACGCTCAACGGCACCACCATCACCGCCATCACCAGTACCGACAGAATCAGCGTTAACCGCCAGTGGAACTCGGCGCGGGCGGCAATATCCGAAGACTCCCACAACGTCTTCAGACTCATCTGTTCAACGTTGCTCGGGTCAACCGCAACCGGCTGATAACCAACGATAGCCTGATAATTGATAAAATCGGTGATACGAAAATCACGCAACATCGCCGTGCCTTCATAGCGGGTGCCTTTACTGAGCGTCACCACCTGAGAACCGTCACCGCGCGCAGCAACAGTGCCGCGATCAGCCACGACCACCGACGGCCGGGTATTCTCACGCGGATGTAATTGCGCCAGAAAAACCCGTTCAAAGTCGCTGCCGTTCACCTTACCGACGAACAGCACCGAGTTGCCGTCCTGCGTCTGCTGGAACTGGCCTTCCGCCAGCGACGCCATGCCCGGGTTGGCTCGCGCTTGTGCCAGCACTTCATCCTGGTGGCGCGACGACCAAGGGCTCAGCCACAGTACATTCGCGGCCGCCAACGAAGCGGTCAGCAACGAAAGCAACAGCGCCGCCTTGAGCAACACGCTCTTACTCAGCCCGCAGGCATGCATGACGGTGATTTCGCTTTCCGCATAGAGCCGACCGAAAGTCATCAGCAGCCCGAGGAACAGACTCAATGGTAAAATCAGTTGCGCCATCTCAGGCACGCCCAGCCCCAGCAGGGACAAAACCAGATTCGTCGGGATGTCGCCGTCCACGGCCGCGCCCAATATCCGCACCAGTTTCTGACAGAAAAAAATCAGTAACAGGATAAACAGAATGGCCACCTGGCTCTTGAAGGTTTCCCTTACCAGATATCGAATGATGATCACGCTTAATTACGCCTGTGAAAACTTGTATTTTTGCAGGAAAGCCGATAGTTTTTTCGCTAACTCGCCATTTACACTCATTTGTGGCAACCTTCGTAGCTAAAGCGTTATTAAAACATCCCTGTTTGTGGGGTGTTTATCAGAACCTGCTGAGTATCCTCGCACAGATTCGCTACGTCGTTTAGATTAACACAGGTTATGTTAACGCAACGGCGGGAAAATATTACGGAGCATCACATTCTAGCCGTAGATCCCACTGTTGTCTTTAAAGATTCAGGAGAGTTCATGGAGTTCAGCGTAAAAAGCGGTAGCCCGGAAAAACAACGCAGTGCCTGCATTGTCGTCGGCGTGTTTGAACCGCGTCGGCTGTCCCCTATCGCAGAACAACTCGATAAAATCAGCGATGGTTACATCAGCGCACTTCTTCGCCGAGGCGAGCTGGAGGGCAAAGTCGGGCAATCCCTGCTGTTGCACCATGTGCCCAATATCCTTTCCGAGCGGATTTTGCTGATTGGCTGCGGTAAAGAGCGCGAACTTGATGAGCGCCAGTACAAACAGGTCATTCAGAAAACCATCAACGCCCTCAATGAAACCGGTTCGATGGAAGCCGTCTGTTTTCTGACCGAATTGCATGTAAAAGGCCGCAACACCTATTGGAAAGTGCGTCAGGCGGTCGAAACCGCCAAAGAAACGCTGTATACCTTTGATCAATTAAAGACCAACAAGGTCGAGCTGCGTCGCCCGTTGCGCAAAATGGTGTTCAATGTGCCGACTCGCCGCGAACTGACGTCCGGCGAGCGCGCCATCCAGCATGGTCTGGCGATCGCCTCCGGCATCAAAGCGGCCAAAGATCTGGGCAATATGCCGCCGAACATCTGCAACGCCGCTTATCTGGCCTCGCAGGCGCGCCAATTGGCCGACGGTTACAATCAGATCACCACCCGCGTCATCGGTGAACAGCAGATGAAAGAGCTGGGGATGAACGCCTACCTGGCGGTAGGACAGGGTTCACAGAACGAATCGCTGATGTCGGTTATCGAATACAAAGGTAATCCGGATAGCGCCAGCAAGCCTATCGTGCTGGTCGGCAAGGGTCTGACCTTTGATGCCGGCGGCATCTCCATCAAACCCGCCGACAGCATGGACGAAATGAAGTACGACATGTGCGGTGCTGCTGCGGTTTACGGCGCTATGCGCGTGGCGGCGGAACTGGCGTTACCGCTCAACATCATCGGCGTACTGGCCGGTTGCGAAAATATGGTGGATGGCCGCTCTTATCGTCCCGGCGATATTCTGACTACCATGTCCGGCCAAACGGTGGAAGTGCTGAACACCGATGCCGAAGGCCGTCTGGTGCTGTGCGATACCCTGACTTACGTCGAACGCTTCGAACCGGACGTGGTGATTGACGTCGCCACCCTGACCGGCGCGTGCGTCATCGCACTGGGTCACCATCTGACCGGGTTGATGTCGAACCATAATCCGCTGGCGCATGAACTGCTGGGCGCCGCCGAGCAGGCGGGCGACCGCGCCTGGCGTCTGCCGCTGGGCGATGAATATCAGGAACAGTTGGACTCCAATTTCGCCGATATGGCGAACATCGGCGGCCGCCCCGGCGGGGCCATTACCGCCGCGTGCTTCCTGTCGCGCTTTACCCGCAAATACAGTTGGGCGCATCTGGATATCGCCGGCACCGCCTGGCGTTCAGGCAAGGCGAAAGGCGCTACCGGCCGCCCGGTAGCGTTGCTGTCGCAGTTCCTGTTAAACCGTGCCGGGTTGAATGACGCCGAGTAATCATCGGCAATCGCCGCCGCCAGCCGGTGGCGTATTCATCCCCTTCCGGCCTGATCCCCGCGCTTGCGGGGATTTGTTATTCTGTCTGTGACCTTCATCGATATGCGAGCATCATGAAAAACGCGACCTTCTATCTCATTGAGAGCGACCGCGTCAGCGGCGAACTGAACGCCTGCGAAGCGCTCGCTTGTGATTTGGCGGCGGCGCGCTGGCGCGCCGGCCAGCGCGTGCTGATCGCCTGCGAAGACGAGCAACAGGCGTTAAAGCTGGATGAAGCGCTGTGGCAACGTGAACCACACGCGTTCGTGCCGCACAATCTGGCGGGAGAAGGGCCGAGGCAAGGCGCGCCGGTGGAGCTGGCGTGGCCGCAAAAACGCGGCAATGCGCCGCGCGACCTGTTAATCAGCCTGATGCCGCAGTTCGCAGATTTTGCCACCGCTTTCCATGAAGTGATAGACTTCGTCCCTTACGAAGAATCTCTGAAACAGTTGGCGCGCGACCGCTATAAAGCCTATCGCAGCGTCGGCTTCCAATTGACCACGGCGACGCCGCCAACTCACTGACTTTTTGAGCATAATGGAAAAGACATACAACCCGCACGACATTGAGCAGCCGCTGTACGAGCACTGGGAAAAACAGGGCTACTTCAAGCCCAACGGCGACACCAGCAAAGAAAGCTTCAGCATCATGATCCCGCCGCCCAACGTGACCGGCAGCCTGCACATGGGCCATGCTTTCCAGCAAACCATTATGGACACGATGATCCGCTACCAGCGCATGCAGGGTAAAAACACCCTGTGGCAGGCCGGGACCGATCACGCCGGTATCGCCACCCAGATGGTCGTGGAACGTAAGATCGCCGCCGAAGAAGGCAAAACCCGCCACGATTACGGCCGTGAAGCGTTCATCGATAAAATCTGGCAGTGGAAGGCGGAATCCGGCGGCACCATTACCCGCCAGATGCGCCGACTGGGCAACTCGGTAGACTGGGAGCGCGAGCGTTTCACCATGGACGACGGGTTGTCCAACGCGGTGAAGGAAGTGTTTGTTCGCCTGTATCAGGAAGACCTGATCTACCGCGGCAAACGCCTGGTGAACTGGGACCCGAAACTGCGTACCGCCATTTCCGACCTGGAAGTGGAAAACCGCGATGTCAAAGGGTCGATGTGGCATCTGCGCTACCCGCTGGCGGACGGTGCGAAAACCGCCGACGGCAAAGAGTATCTGGTGGTGGCGACCACCCGTCCGGAAACCGTGCTGGGTGATACCGGCGTAGCGGTCAACCCGGAAGATCCGCGCTATAAAGATCTGATCGGCAAGTTCCTGATCCTGCCGCTGGTCGGTCGCCGCATTCCGATCGTCGGCGACGAACACGCCGATATGGAGAAAGGCACCGGCTGCGTGAAGATCACCCCAGCGCACGATTTCAACGACTACGAAGTCGGCAAGCGTCATCAACTGCCGATGATCAACATCCTAACCTTCGACGGCGATATCCGTCAGGAAGCGGAAGTCTTCAGCACCAACGGCGAAGCCAGCACCGCCTACAGCAGCGACATCCCCGACGCATTTCGCGGACTGGAGCGTTTCGCCGCTCGCAAAGCCGTGGTAGCCGCGTTTGATGAGCTGGGCCTGTTGGAAGAAATTAAAGCGCACGACCTGACCGTACCGTACGGCGACCGCGGCGGCGTGGTGATCGAGCCGATGCTGACCGACCAGTGGTACGTTCGTGCCGGCGTGCTGGCTAAACCGGCGGTGGAAGCGGTGGAAGACGGCCGTATCCAGTTCGTGCCGAAGCAGTACGAAAACATGTACTTCAGTTGGATGCGCGACATTCAGGACTGGTGTATCTCTCGCCAGCTGTGGTGGGGTCATCGCATCCCGGCGTGGTACGACGATAACGGCAAAGTCTACGTCGGCCGTGATGAAGCCGAAGTCCGTCGCGAGAATAATCTGGCCGCGGATGTAGCGCTGCGTCAGGACGAAGACGTCCTGGACACCTGGTTCTCCTCCGGGTTGTGGACCTTCTCCACACTGGGCTGGCCGGAACAAACGCCAGAGCTGAAAGCCTTCCATCCGAGCAGCGTGATGGTCAGCGGTTTCGACATCATTTTCTTCTGGATTGCCCGCATGATCATGCTGACCATGCACTTCATCAAAGATGAAGACGGCAAGCCGCAGGTGCCGTTCCATACCGTGTACATGACTGGCCTGATCCGCGACGAGGAAGGCCAGAAGATGTCCAAATCCAAGGGTAACGTGATTGACCCGCTGGATATGGTGGACGGTATTTCGCTCGAAACGCTGCTGGAAAAACGCACCGGCAACATGATGCAGCCGCAGCTGGCGGAGAAAATCCGCAAACGAACCGAAAAACAGTTCCCGAACGGCATCGAACCGCACGGCACCGACGCCCTGCGCTTTACGCTGGCGGCGCTGGCTTCTACCGGCCGCGACATCAATTGGGACATGAAACGTCTGGAAGGGTACCGCAACTTCTGCAACAAGCTGTGGAACGCCAGCCGCTTCGTGCTGATGAACACCGAAGAGCAGGATTGCGGCTTTAACGGCGGCGAGAACAGTGGCGAGAAAGTGCTGTCGCTGGCAGACCGCTGGATTCTGGCGGAATTCAACCGCACGGTGAAAGCCTACCGTGAAGCGCTGGATGGCTACCGTTTCGATCTGGCCGCTAACGTGCTGTATGAGTTCACCTGGAACCAGTTCTGCGACTGGTATCTGGAACTGACCAAGCCGGTGATGAACGGCGGCAGTGAAGCCGAACTGCGCGGCACGCGCCACACGCTGGTCACCGTGCTGGAAGCATTGTTGCGCCTGGCGCACCCGATCATTCCGTTCATTACCGAAACCATCTGGCAGCGGGTGAAAGTGCTGAAAGGCGTGAGCGCCGACACGATTATGCTGCAACCGTTCCCGGCCTTTGATGCCACGCTGGAAGACGAGCAAGCGTTTAACGATCTGGAATGGATCAAGCAGGCGATCATCGCAGTGCGTAACATCCGCGCTGAAATGAACATCGCCCCCAGCAAACCGCTGACGCTGCTGCTGCGCGATGCGTCCGCCGATGCCACTCGCCGCGTGCGGGACAACCTCGGCTTTATTCAGACGCTGGCGCGTCTGGAGAGCATCACGCTGTTGCCGGCCGGCGACAAAGGCCCGGTTTCCGTTACCAAACTGGTGGATGGCGCCGAGTTGCTGATCCCGATGGCCGGCTTGATTGATAAAGTGGCCGAGCTGGACAGGCTGGCAAAAGAAGTGGCGAAACTTGAAGTGGAAATCGGTCGCATCGACAGCAAGCTGTCCAACGAAGGTTTCGTCGCACGCGCACCGGAAGCGGTTGTCGCCAAAGAGCGCGAAAAACGCGACGGTTACGCAGTCGCCAAAACCAAGCTGCTGGAGCAGCAGGCCACCATCGCTGCGTTGTAAATCCTCGCCGGTTTTATCCATACGATAAACCACTGCCTCGTCTGAGGTGGTGGTTTTTTTATCCCCAAATCGGCTTATCCTCCGCCGTCTTCCTTATCTTTCCGCGATCAAAACAACGGATGAATGCATGATTATTTCTCTGCCCCCCAGAGAACCCGCTGTTAAAAAAAATTATTATGCAGCAATACTGAATAAGCGGTTATCCATAACGTGGATGTTGTTATTTTAATTTACTGTTCTGACTAGAGAATTTAAAAAAACATCGGAATCATCACAAAAACGATTCACGAGCGAAAGCACATATCATTGAATAACAATCCCATAGTCAAAGTGAATAGAAAATAATTAATCATCACATCATGTTAATTATTTTACTTTTAAAAAAGTATATAAATATCAATGCAATATAAAAAACAAAACCTTGAGTGATATAAATAAAAAACAATATTCACAAATAAAAAACCCCATCACCGTTATTTATTCAAAGTCATTCACAACTAAATAAATAAAATAATGCGCTTGCTCAAAAAATATTTTGTTTATTCATTGCGAACCACTTCATGTGATCTCCGTCACAATAAGCGCATCTGCATCACCTAATATGACCGCGTACTCCAATAGGAAGAAACATCAATAAATTGGCTGATAATTATTATTTGCCACGGGTGAGCATTATCTTTTTATTTCAAAAGGAATCACAATGCAGAAAAATTATGTTGGTTCAGAGATAGGTCAGTTACGTAGCGTCATGCTACATCGACCTAATTTAAGCCTGAAAAGATTAACTCCATCCAACTGTCAGGAATTATTGTTTGATGATGTATTGTCTGTTGAGCGTGCGGGTAAAGAACATGACATATTCTCTGATTTACTGCGTCAGCAACATGTTGAAGTTTTATTATTAACCGACTTGCTCACCGAAACACTGGCGCTACCGGCAGCCAAAAGCTGGCTGTTAAATACCCAGATTTCTGATTATCGTTTAGGCCCTTCTTTTGCCGCCGATATTCGAGGCTGGCTTGCCGATCAGCCGCATCGTCAACTAGCAAGAATTATGACCGGCGGCCTGACCTACAGTGAAATTCCAGAGACGTTCAGCAATATGGTTGTCGATACCAAAAAGGCAACGGATTTTATTATGAATCCTCTTCCCAATCATTTATTCACCCGGGATACCTCGTGCTGGATATATAACGGCGTTTCAATCAATCCGATGGCAAAAAGCGCGCGTCAGCGGGAAACCAATAATCTCCGGGCAATATATCGCTGGCATCCGCGTTTTGCGAAGGGTGAGTTTATTAAATATTTTGGTGACGATGACTGTAATTACGACCACGCGACATTAGAAGGTGGAGACGTATTGGTCATTGGCCGTGGCGCAGTTCTGATTGGCATGTCAGAGCGAACCACACCACAGGGCGTCGAGTTTCTGGCGCGAGCCTTATTTCATCACCAACAGGCAAGCCGCGTCATTGCGCTGGAACTGCCTAAGCACCGCGCCTGTATGCATCTTGATACCGTCATGACGCATATTGATGTCGATACCTTCTCGGTTTACCCGGAAATCGTCAGCAAGGAAACACAGTGCTGGACGCTCACCGACGACGGTCATGGCGGCATAAAGCGCCGGGAAGAACCCCATTTTCTGA
This sequence comes from Dickeya chrysanthemi NCPPB 402, assembly GCF_000406105.1. Classification (NCBI taxonomy): domain Bacteria; kingdom Pseudomonadati; phylum Pseudomonadota; class Gammaproteobacteria; order Enterobacterales; family Pectobacteriaceae; genus Dickeya; species Dickeya chrysanthemi. Next base: position 4,151,256 of record NZ_CM001974.1, read on the forward strand.
CCGCGATTGAGCAGGCGCTCGATATTGATCATGTCCGGTTGATCACTACAGGCGGCGACCGGTTCGAAGCGGAGCGTGAACAATGGAACGACGCTAACAACGTCCTGACCATACGCCCCGGCGTCGTCATCGGGTACGAACGCAATGTCTGGACCAACGAAAAATACGATAAAGCCGGTATTACGGTTCTCCCCATTCCGGGTGATGAACTCGGACGCGGACGCGGCGGCGCACGCTGCATGAGCTGCCCACTGGAACGTGACGCCATCTGAATCCGCCGACAGGAGAATGATTATGACAAACCCCATCATAACAAAGTCTGACATGGCAAAACCCGCCGTGACCAAACCCACCCTGATCGTCGCGCTGGGAGGCAACGCGTTGCTGAAACGCGGCGAACCGCTGGAAGCCGATATTCAGCAGCATAATATTGCTCAGGCCGCCCGGATCATTGCCGAGCTGACGGAACAATGGAATGTCGTACTGGTGCATGGCAACGGGCCACAGGTCGGCCTGCTGGCACTACAAAATAACGCTTATTCCGCTGTGACCCCCTACCCGCTGGATATTTTGGGGGCGGAAAGTCAGGGGATGATTGGCTATTTGCTAGAACAAGCGCTCAGAAACACGCTGCCGCAACGTGAGATCAGTACGTTGTTGACACAGGTGGAGGTCGATCCCCGCGATCCTGCCTTCGATCAGCCGACGAAATATATCGGCCCGGTCTATCAGCAGGAACAAGCTGATGCCATCCGCCGGGAAAAAGGCTGGACCATGAAAGCCGACGGCCAGTATTTCCGCCGCGTCGTCCCCTCACCACAGCCACAGCGGATCGTCGAAAGCGATGCAATAAGTACCTTGATTGCCCGCAATCATCTGGTTATCTGCAACGGTGGAGGCGGTGTTCCCGTCACCCGCAGCCGCGACGGGCAGTTATCGGGCATCGAAGCGGTGATTGATAAGGACCTTTCTGCGGCCATGCTGGCGTGTCAAATACACGCCGATGCATTACTTATTCTGACCGATGCCGATGCGGTCTATCTCGACTGGGGCAAAGCCACCCAGCAACCGTTACATAAGGTCACACCGGGCGATCTTGCCGGTATGTCTTTCGATGCGGGTTCGATGGGTCCCAAAATTGCCGCCGCCTGTGAGTTTGTTAATCACTGCCATGCCGTCGCCGGCATCGGTTCGCTAACGGATGGAACGGCCATTCTGGCCGGGCAAAAAGGTACGCTGATCCGTTTCGCATAAATACCACTTTGTTAATCAGCCGCTATTCAGCGGTCGGGATGTTTTGCGCCCGCCGAACAATAAATTTATTTATATATTTGATTTTAAAGGAATAAAAATATGTCTATTGATCTTTATAACCGTCATTTTCTTAAATTGCTGGATTTCACACCGGCAGAAATTCAGCACCTGATTAACCTCGCCATGGCGTTGAAAAAAGCGAAATACAACGGTACGGAGCAGGCGAAATTAACCGGTAAAAATATTGCGCTGATCTTTGAAAAAACCTCAACCCGCACCCGCTGTGCGTTTGAGGTCGCCGCCTTTGATCAAGGCGCACAGGTCACCTATCTCGGTCCAAGCGGTTCACAAATCGGCCATAAAGAATCCATGAAAGATACGGCCCGTGTACTGGGAAGAATGTACGACGGTATTGAATACCGCGGATTTGGTCAGTCGATCGTTGAGGAGCTGGCTCGCTTTGCCGGCGTCCCCGTGTGGAACGGCCTGACTGACGAATTCCACCCGACACAAATTCTGGCTGACCTGATGACCATGCTGGAGCACGCGCCCGGCAAGCAACTCGGCCAGTTGGCTTTCGCCTATCTGGGCGATGCCCGTAACAACATGGGGAATTCGCTGATGGTGGGCGCGGCCAAGATGGGCATGGATATCCGGCTGGTCGCCCCGCGAGCCTACTGGCCGGATGAAAAGCTGGTTCAACAGTGCCGGGATATCGCCAGTCAGACCGGCGGCCGGATCACCCTGACGGAATATGTCGATGAGGGGGTGGCGGGCGTTGATTTTCTCTATACCGATGTGTGGGTATCCATGGGCGAGCCCAAAGCGGCCTGGGCCGAACGGGTCAGTCTGATGAAACCGTACCAGATCAACCGCGCCGTGGTGGACGCCACCGGTAACCCGCAGGTTAAATTCATGCACTGCCTGCCCGCTTTTCATAACGAGCACACACTGATGGGCCGTGAAATCGAACAAACCTACCACCTTAAAGGGCTGGAAGTGACGGAGGAGGTTTTCGAATCGGATTACTCCATTGTTTTCGATGAAGCCGAAAACCGTATGCACACCATTAAAGCCATCATGGTTGCCACACTGGCTGGCTAACCCCGGCGCCGGCCGGGGGAGATAAAGCGCCTTGTGCTTCCCCGGCATACCGTTAGCGATGATTTGCACCCCCACCAGCGCGCCACACACCGCGCAAGGAAGTCAATGATGAAAACATTCAAATTCCCTTCGGCCTATACCATTTTGTTCCTGCTTATCGCCTGCATGGCGGTTCTCAGTTGGATTATTCCCGCCGGACAATACCAGATGGCCATGAATGAAAAGCTGGGTAAACCGGTGCCGCTGGCCGGGACCTGGCATCCGGTGGCGGCCAGGCCGCAAGGTATTACAGACGTGCTGCTGGCGCCGGTTGACGGATTATATAACCACCGGACCAACGAGGCCGGCGCCATTGATGTCGCGTTATTCATTCTGATTGTCGGCGGCTTTCTTGGCATTGTGACCAAAACCGGGGCGATTGATGCCGGGATAGAACGCGTCACCATCAGATTAGCAGGGCGCGAAGAATGGATGATCCCCATTTTGATGGCGCTGTTTGCCGCCGGGGGCACCATCTATGGTATGGCGGAAGAATCACTCCCTTTTTACAGCCTGATGGTCCCGATCATGCTGGCCGCCGGTTTTGATTCGGTGGTGGCGGCGGCAACCGTCCTGCTGGGGGCCGGGATTGGCACACTCGGCTCCACCATCAACCCCTTCGCTACCGTGATTGCGGCCAATGCTGCCGGCATTACCTTTACGGACGGCATCGGTTTACGCATCGCCATGCTGATTATCGGCTGGTTAATTTGTGTGGCTTACGTCATGCGCTATGCGCGCAAGGTGAAGCACGATCCGTCAGCGTCGCTGGTCGCCGACCAGTGGGAAGCCGATCGCGCGCATTTTTTAGCGAACAAGAGCCATGACCTGCTGCCATTCACGACAACACGCAAAATCGTACTGACCCTTTTCGCACTGGCTTTCGCCATCATGATTTACGGCGTGTCCGTCCGCGGCTGGTGGATGGGAGAAATCTCCGGCGTCTTTCTAGCCTCATCGATTATCATCGGATTAATTGCACGCATGAGCGAAGCCGAACTCACCTCAACCTTTATCGACGGCGCCAGAGAGCTGCTGGGGGTGGCACTGATTATCGGGATCGCGCGCGGCATTGTGGTGATTATGGATAACGGCATGATCACCCACACCATTCTCAATCAGGCGGAAATAGCGATGAGCGGCCTGTCATCCATGTTGTTTATCAACGTCATGTTCGCGCTGGAAATACTGCTCTCTTTTTTAGTGCCGTCATCCTCCGGCCTGGCGGTACTCACTATGCCTATCATGGCGCCGCTGGCCGATTTCGCTCACGTCGGGCGCGAGCTGGTTGTTACGGCTTATCAATCTGCTTCCGGCGTGGTCAATCTGGTTACACCCACCTCTGCGGTGGTGATGGGGGGGCTGGCGATTTCTCATGTGCCTTATGTACGCTGGTTGCGGTGGGTTTCCCCTTTGCTGGTAACGCTAACCCTGCTGCTGATGGTCGGCCTGAGCCTGGGAACACATGGCTAATTCCCAGGCGGACCACAGACAAACGGCCTGTTTTTCCCTGATATAACCAACTTTATTGCCGTTCAGAACCCTTTTTTATGGCAGATACATGAATTTGACGTGGCTAACTCTCTGTTTCCTATAAATTTGGCACTCAATTGTCTACAGGATTGTAGTTATGGTGAAAAAATCTCAAACCACATTGGATAAGGAACAGGCACAGCTTGCACTTTGCCAGCAGCTTATTATTGGCAATAGCTACCGTTCTCAGGAACATCTCAGGCAGGAAATGCAGCGGCACGGATACCGGGATATCAGTCAGTCCACCATTTCCCGACTTTTGAGATTGCTTGGAGTCGTCAAAGTCAGAAACGCCAAAGGGCAGAAAATTTATGCGCTCGGCCCGCAAGCGCAACCCGAGCCGGATGTTTCCCGTCCGATTGCCGATATGGTGGTACATGTTGAGCACAACGATGAGTTTATCCTGATCTCGGTGGTCTCCGGGTATGCCCGGGCGGTTGCCAGGGTGATTGATCATCACGCATTACCGGAGGTATTGGGCGTGGTCGCCACCAGCAACATCGTTTGGATCGCCCCGCGGGATACGCGCAATATTCTGCGGCTACATCGCCAGATTCTCCATACGCTGGAGCTTGAACCGGTATCGGTATATACCCAATAGATGCCGGATGGCAGGCGGCGGCCGGAAACGGATAGCACGCAGCCAACACACCGGCCACGAGGAAGACGAAAGACATAGAGATACGTCAGACCAATCACCGATCGTGCACCCGGCAACAACCGCCGGGTTCTTTTGTCTATCTTTGTCTATTTCCTCCTCGCCAGACTCGCGACGTGATAGCCGATCGTCGCGGGTTCCTCCCCCGAACGAATCGTTACCTGGCCCCTGTAATGGCGAGGTGGCGATGAGATGCGGGCGTATTGGCTTGCGACGGCGGGCTATCATCCCCAATGCGGAAACTGGCGATCGACTGCTGCAAATGCGTCACCTGTGCCTGCAATGAGCCGGCGGCGCTCGCCACCTCCGCTACCAGGCCGGCGTTCTGCTGGGTTACGCCGTCCATCTGGTTAATGGCGATATTGATCTGTGAAATTCCCCGGCTTTGTTCGCCGGAAGACAGCATGATCTCGCCCATGATATCCACCACTTTGCGGACATCCGACAGAATCTCATCCATCGTCTTGCCGGCCACGTCCACCAGCCCGGCGCCTTTCTCGATACGGCTCAGCGAGTTATCGATCATGGTGCCGATCTCTTTAGCCGCCGTGGCGCTGCGTTGCGCCAGCATACGCACTTCGGACGCCACCACCGCAAAGCCTTTGCCCTGCTCGCCCGCTCGTGCCGCTTCCACCGCCGCGTTCAGCGCCAGCAGGTTGGTCTGAAAGGCGATGCCGTCGATCACGCCGACGATATCGGAGATACGCGCCGAGCTCTGCTGAATGGAACGCATGGTATCGACGACTTCGGTAACCACATCGCCGCCGCGAGAAGCGGAATGCGAGGCTTTCTGCGCCAGATCGTTAGCTTTACGGGTGTTGTCTTCGTTGTTGCTTACCGTCGACAGAATCTGCTCCATACTGGCGGCAGTTTCATCTAATGATGCGGCCTGCTGTTCAGTACGACTGGATAAATCGATATTACCGGAGGCAATCTCCTCAACGCCGACGCTAATCGCGTCAGTACCGTTGCGCACCGCCCGCACCATATTTTCCAGCCCGTCGCGCATATGCTGTACCGCGCCGAACAGTTGGGCGATTTCATTATGACCGCGAATCTCAATGTTGGCGCGCAGGTCGCCTTGCGCAATCCGGCCAAACACGCTAATCGCCTGATTGAGCGGTTTCACCACCAGGTTGGTCAGAATCGACCAGGCCAGTGCCGCCAGCACCAGCGCACAGACAATCACCACCGACAAAATGAACTGCATACGGCTAACGCGTTCGTTCGAATCGCTGTACGCCTCGTCAATGCTCTGCCGCTTGTATTGCACCAGTTTTTTCGCCGCACCGTCAAAATCGGCGTACAACGTGGTGGACTTCCCGGCACGCTGACGGTACTCGTCCAGATTACCCGCCTCCAGCGCGGTGAACGCCGGGTTGATAAATTCATTCATCAGGGTGTCGCGCCTGGCCGCCATGTCGGAAGAAATGGCCCTCTCCTGCTCGTATTGCGGGTAAGTAAGGTATTCCTGCCATTTCTTACCGGCATCATCGATTTTTCCTCTGGCACGCTTGAGCGCCACGTTAGCCGCCTCTTTATCCCCTTTCCCCATCAGGGATTCGTACAGACGTAAATCGAGACGAGCGCGTAATAGCAATTCCGAACTTTCATTCAACGCCACCAGCCCCGGCAGTACCACCGTATCCACATGTGCGAACGACTTATTCCCCGACTGAACGGCGACCAGCCCCAGCACGCCCACAATCAATGACAACACGGCCAGAGAGAACACCATAATACTGAGCGTCGTACGGATCTTGATCTTACGAAACATAATTGTCCCTGCTGTTTGGTCAATTAAAAACCATGAGCTTCAACTCACACGTAACCCCGTCATACTTCAAGTTGCAGGTGTGTTGGCTGCGTTCCCTCACCCGAATCACTTACCTGTGTAAGCTCATCGGGATTCACTCACTTGCCGCCTTCCTGCAACTCGAATTATTTAGGGTATAAACCGCAACAAAAATGAAAAGGAATTATCATGAAAGGAAAGGGCCGACGTTATGGTGTTGTCATCATCGGCCCGATACGGTTAATTCTGTTATTGATTACGGGGTGGAACCGCTGCTAAAAACTCACCCAATTTATTTTTGTAAAACTTCGCCGACATCATGGTGGCATGACCGCTGGTTTCCTTACTTGCCGGAATCAAAAACAATTCGGCACGCGGTATTTTCTTCAATTCACTTTCCAGTATTCCTGTTTCAATCGGATTACGCTCATCATCGGCCGAGTTAATCACCAACAACGGCGCCTTGATTCGGTTCAATTCCGGCGAAGCGTTATAATCCGCCGAGGAATTCCAGATATAAATAAAGTCGTTGGCGTCAGCCGTGACCGGTGCCGCCAGACGTTCGTCCACCAGTTTATCCGCCAGAGCGCGGGTCGGCGCCTTGTTCTGATAGGCCAGCGTTCCGCCGGTGGTGGCGATGCTGAACATGATGTTCGCGGTCTGCAACGACGGCGGTTGAACCGCGTAATCACCGTTTTTCCATGCCGGATCGCGCTTGATGGTCTCAATCAGCATCCGGCGCAGCATCCAGTTACGGCCAGACAATTCATTCGGCTGCGATGCCATCGGCACCAGCGCATCCATCATGTCCGGGTATTTTTCACCCCACATCCAGGTATGCATCCCGCCCATCGAATATCCCATCACCAGACGCAAATGCGTAATACCGAGCCCTTCCGTCAACAGGCGATATTGTGCCAGCACCATGTCATCGTAATTATATTGCGGGAATTGAGTGCGCAGGCCGTCAGACGGTTTGGCGGATTTTCCCGAACCCATGCTTTCAGGAATAATGATGAAATATTTGCTGATATCCAGCGGCTGACCAGGGCCGAATAATTCCCCGCCGAAACCTGCCGCCAATAATGCGCTCACCGGCTGGTTCGTGCCGTGCAGCAATAATACCGCCGGCTTTTTACTGTCACCCAACGTGTAATAATGGATACGGAGATGATTGACGGTTTCGCCGGTATGGAATCGGAACTCAGGGGCGGCCCAATTTCCTTCTTGCGGTTGTAACGTTTGTGCGGTGGCAACAGGAGAAAAAACGAACAAAAAACCAGACCAGCCAGTCCAGACAACACACGGTTAACCATAGAACAACTCTTCCGTAATCATAGGCGGGGAGTTCAATGTTAATGTTTCCCGTAAAATATCCCAATAACGCTCGCTGGCTAATGATTAAAAAAATAATTATATGCCTTTGATTTTAGTTATCACGACATATAATTTACTTTTAAGCAGTAATATTGAAACAATTATTATTGTGGCGCTATCCATCACCCCAATACAACCCCAAAGAAGCGCCAGCCGTTACCCACCGGTTGCCGATATTGTCGCCTGTGCGCAAAGGTAACAAAACGCTAAACCGAGCCGTCATCACAACGACAAATGCAGGAACTGGTTGAATTCACTGCTCGTATACTCAGCGAATACCTCACCATTCACAAAACCGTGCCTACGATACAGCGCCAGCGCCGGTTCAAACGCCGGGCCGCGGCCTGTTTCCAGACTCAGGCGCAGCAAGCCGCGTCGGCGTGCTTCGTCCACAATATGCACCAACAGATGCGCGGCGACGCCCTGACGTAAGCACTGCGGGTGAGTACGCATGGATTTCAGCTCACCACTGCCATCCGGCAGCATTTTAAGCGCACCGATACCGGCTATCTGCTCACCACGCCAGACGCTCCAGAAAGTAATATCAGGTGCCTGTAAGCCAGATAGATCCAGCGCGAACACTTGATCCGGCGGTGAGTTTTCGTGCATTCCCGTCAAATGCAAAGCCACCAGAGCCTTTGTTGCCTCACCCGTCAGGTCGTCAATGCGGACAACCAGCGGTTCCTGTCGGGATGTATTGCTCATACTCTTCAGCTCCGTAGCAAAAAAAGTTCAGGGGGTGCAGATAGCTATCAGATAACGCACGGCGTCAGGGCCGGGATTATGGAAGCCGGACGCGCCATACAACCGATAGCGCAGGCTGTCTTGTGGACCAAGCGTGTTAATAACGCCTTCCAGCGTCATCACCAGTTGCCCTTCCAACACATACAGATGGTGTTCCAGCCCGGCCAGCGGCGGCGCGTGATACTCGATACGCGCCCCGGCCGGCAGCTCGCCGTGGATCATTTCGGCACGAAAGCCAGCGGACGGCGGGGAAACGACACGACGGATAAACCCGGTTTCCGGATCAATCCACACCGGCTGTTGCGCCGCGCTCAATTTTTGCGGCAGTTGAATTTCCACCTCGGCCAGCAGGCTCGACATCGTGTAGCCGTATACCGCGCACAAACGGCCCAGTAATACCGCCGTCGGGCTTGATTCCATGCGTTCCAGCCGGGATAACGTCGCCCGGCTGATGCCGCTGCTCTGCGACAGTTCGTCGAGCGACCAGCCGCGTTCACGACGCAGCGCCGCCAGCCGTTCGGCCAGCCGACGATCCGTTTCGCAAAGGCGATCGGTTTCAGAAAGAGAAGGTTCCATCGCGCATCCTGAATATCAATTTTGATAAAAAATCTCATATATGAGAATTTTTATCAAGATCTAAACGAAGAGAAATCTCATCAAACCGCAGCCCTCGGGTGACAACCTGCTGTTTCCCCCTCGGGTTGCGCTTTTCACAACACGCCGTTATCAATAACAGGTTTTGAGGCGGCACGTCGGTGCGTATAATCGCCGATGCATATCACATCGGAGCACGTCAGCCTGTTGCCGACGTGTTCGACCTGACCGGATTCTGCCGATAAGAGTGAGCAACATGACAACTTCAGCGCCAATCGCCCTGCTGACCCGCCCGATTATGGCCACCGACAACGCGGCGATAGCCCGTGTTATTCGTCTGGTTTCCGCTGAATTCGGCCTGACAGCCGACAAAGGGTATACCGTGTCCGACCCGCATCTGGACCAGTTGTTCGAACTCTACAGTCGCCCTGCCAGCGCTTACTGGGTGGTTGAGTGCAATGGCGAAGTGGTGGGAGGCGGCGGCCTGGCACCGCTATCCGGCGGTGAGCCGGATGTCTGCGAGTTACAGAAAATGTATTTTCTGCCGCTGGCGCGCGGCCAGGGCATTGCCCGGCAGTTGGCGGAACTGGCATTAACATTTGGCCGGGAGCAAGGATTTCGCCGCTGTTACCTGGAGACGACGGCGCACCTGACCAGCGCGATCCACCTGTATAAAAAGCTGGGGTTCGAGCCTATTGCGCACGCCATGGGCAACACCGGCCATGTGGATTGTGAAGTCAGAATGTTAAAGACGTTATAAAACACGTTGTGAATGCGCGGCCGCTCTCGCTGCGCTGAAAACACATCGCCCGGCGATAGCCGGGCGATACATCAACTCAGAATTAATGACGCTTGCCGTCGTCATCCTCATCATAGAAGTCTTCGTCTTCGCCGAACTCGTCTTCGTCCTCACCGTTCGGATCTTCGAAATAGGTGCCCCAGCCGTCATAGTTCACCCCATGACGTTCGGCCAGATCCAGCAGTTGCTCCACCTGTTGGTCGATAAGCTCGGCGTTCAGCGCCACTTCGCTAATCGCGTCACAGCACATCAGCACCACGCCGTCTTCCATTTCCATCTCTTCGGCGTCAGTCACTTCATAACCCAGCTTGAACGCATCTACCGCCACTTTCTCCAGTTCTTCAAACTTCTCGGCTGAGAAATGGTGTTCGATGGTGTAGAGCGCATCGGGATCGCTGCCGTCCTCCAGCAGTTCTTCGATGATCAGGCGGGTCTCTTCACGTTGTTCTTCCAGCAGTTCGCGGTTTGCCATGTCTCAGTCCTCATCAAAGCGGCAAATATGGCGGCTATTTTCCCACAGGCCAGCCTCTCTCTCCACCAGAAAGTTGAACTCAACACTTGAATTTGAATATTTACACATATAAAGTGAATTTTAATTCAACCGTCAGTGTTGAGTCACATGGAGAAGACAACGATGAACCCGTTCTATAAGCGCCATTTTTTACGGCTGATGGATTTCACGCCCGCTGAAATCAGCAGCCTACTGACTCTCGCCGCTACCCTCAAAAACAATAAGAAAAACGGCACCGAGGCCCGCCACCTGCAAGGCAAAAACATCGCACTCATCTTCGAAAAAGATTCGACCCGCACTCGCTGCTCTTTCGAAGTTGCTGCGTATGATCAGGGCGCTCAGGTCACGTATCTCGGCCCCAGCGGCAGCCAGATCGGCCATAAAGAATCGATGAAAGACACCGCCCGGGTGCTGGGCCGTATGTACGACGGCATCCAGTATCGCGGTTATGGTCAGGTGCTGGTGGAAACACTGGCGGAGTTTTCCGGCGTGCCGGTATGGAACGGCCTGACCAACGAATTCCACCCAACCCAGTTGCTGGCGGATTTGTTGACCATGCAGGAACACCTGCCGGGTAAACCGCTGTCGGGCATGAAACTGGCCTATGTGGGCGACACCCGCAATAACATGGGCAACAGTATGCTGGAAGCGGCGGCCATCACCGGGCTGGACCTGAGATTAATCGCGCCGAAAGCCTGCTGGCCGGAGGCAGGTCTGGTGGCGGAGTGCCGGGCGGCGGCGGCCAAAACCGGCGGTTCGATTACGCTGACGGAAGACGTGGCGGCCGGGGTCAACGGCGTGGATTTTATCTACACCGATGTGTGGGTCTCGATGGGAGAGCCGAAAGAGGTGTGGCAACAGCGTATCGACCTGCTGCGGCCTTATCAGGTCAACGCTGCGATGATCGCCGCCACCGGCAATCCACAAGTGAAATTTTTGCATTGCCTGCCGGCATTTCACGACGATCAGACCACCCTCGGCAAACAAATGGCCGAGCAGTACGGCCTGCACAACGGCATGGAAGTCACCAACGATGTGTTTGAATCCACCCACAGCATTGTGTTTGATCAGGCGGAAAACCGCATGCACACCATCAAAGCGGTGATGGTGGCGACGTTAAGTCAGAGCGTCGAGATGTAAACGGTGGAAACAGTGAGCCACATCCAGTGACGATGTGGCTCAACAATGGGCCGGATAACCAACGTTATCGGCCCACACGTCCATCCTGACGCGGCTTACAGTTCCTCGCCGTTCGAGGCGATCACCCGCTGATACCAGTGGAACGATTTCTTCGGCGTACGTTGTAGCGTCCCGGTGCCGTCGTCGTGCTTGTCGACGTGGATGAAACCGTAGCGCTTCGCCATCTCGCCGGTGGTAAACGACACCAGATCGATACAGCCCCACGGTGTGTACCCCATCAGATCGACGCCATCTTCCCACACCGCCGCCTTCATCGCTTCAATATGGGAACGCAGGTAATCGATACGGTAGTCATCCTGACACACGCCGCTCGCATCCGGTTTATCCACCGCACCCAGCCCGTTTTCCACGATAAACAGCGGCACTTCGTAACGCTCATACAACGTCGTCAGCGCATAACGCAGACCGGTCGGGTCAATCTGCCAACCCCAGTCGCTAGCTTTCAGGTGCGGATTAGGAATCGAATGTTCGGAGCTGCCGTCCATGCTGGCGTCGATGCGGTTCTGCACATCGTGTTTCACCACGTTCGACATGTAATAGCTAAAACCGATGTAATCCGCTTTGCCTTCCTGCAAAATCCCTTCATCTCCCGGCTCCATGTGGATATGGTAGCCTTTGAGTGCCCATTCACGCCGGGCATACGCCGGATAGTGGCCGCGCACCTGCACGTCGGTAAAGTAAAAGCGGTCATGCATCGCTTGCGCCGCCAGCATCACGTCTTCCGGATGGCAGGAATACGGGTAGTAAGGCAAAAATGCGCACATGCAACCCACTTTGATATCCGGATTGATGTCATGCGCTTTTTTCACGATCAACGCGCTGGCGACAAACTGATGATGCACCGCCTGATACATCGCTTCTTCCGGCTGCGCTTTCTGCGGGAATTTCACCCCAGAACACATCCAGCCGAAAATCTCGGCCGACACATTCTTCTGGTTGTTAATCTCGTTGAACGTCATCCAGTATTTCACTTTGTGCTGATAGCGTGTGATTACCGTCTCGGCGAAATGCACAAAGCAATCCAGCGTTTTACGGCTCATCCAACCGTCGTACTGCTGCACCAGATGCAACGGCATCTCGAAGTGGCTGAGAGTCAGCACCGGTTCAATACCGTGTTTGAGCAGTTCGTCGATCAGGTTATCGTAAAACTTCAGCCCCGCTTCGCACGGCTCCGCTTCATCGCCGTTGGGGAAAATACGCGTCCAGGCGATACTGGTACGAAAACATTTGAAGCCCATTTCCGCAAACAGCGCGATATCGTCTTTATAACGGTGGTAGAAGTCGATGGCCTCGTGGTTCGGATAGGATTCGCCGGGAATAACCCCATCAGTGATGCGCCGCAATTTGCCGTGGGCGCCGGCAGTGAGCACATCCACCACGCTGATACCTTTGCCGCCTTCATGCCAGCCGCCTTCCAGTTGATGCGCCGCTACCGCACCGCCCCATAAAAACCCTGCGGGTAATTGACTCATACCTTTTCCTCTCACAGAAACTGAAACCGGTTTCAGAGTGCATCAACTTGAACGTCTCTGCAACCGGTTTCATAAACTCGTCAGGACAAATAACAGGGAGCCGGGATACGGTAAGATCAGGCAAAGGGAGGAGAGGAAATGGTACGGCGAGGAGCTCAACAACAGCGGGAGAGCGCATTGCGCACTCTCCCGGTAAGGCGTGACGGCTTTCGGCAGTCGGGTTACAGCACCAGCGTAGCGTCGATTTTCACTACCGCCTTGCGTACATGCGCCGGCTCGCCGACAGCACACAGCGGTTTGTGCACTTCACCGGGGAAGAACACCACGAAATCGCCGGCCTGCAGGACCACCTGTTTTTCCTGCTCGCCCGCCGGCAGGAACGCGATGTCCTTGTCCGCCAGCCAGTCGACGTCCGGTTTACCCGCCGGCAGATTGCTGAAGGTCATGCCTTCGGTGCCGTTCAGCACAATCTGGATATCCAGGTATTTGGCGTGATACTCGGCCCGACGCTTCTCGAACGGCTCGGTGCTATCGTTCGACACCAGCACAAACACCTTATTGCCGTCGATATCGTGCTTACCCAGCGGGGTATCGGCATTAATATGCTGCTTCACATATTCAATCGCCTCACGCAGTTTGGCAGGCAGATAGGGAACCAGCTCCAGATGGTCGACATTACCGATGATCATGATCGCTCCTTTAAATAAATAAACTGAAACAATGTTTTGATTCCTTATACTCCTGTCGGCCACAAGCCGCCAGCCAGCCGGCGTAAAAAAGTGATCCGGGCGATGCGTTTCAGCTTACGGCGAAACACCCAGCCGCAACCGATTGCCCACCGCGAAAAGAGCGTATTTTTCTGCTTGAATTCACCTCTTCGGCGCGTATAATTCCGGACAATTTGCCGGGAGGGAACATGTCTAACGCTGCTGTTTTTGTGGGTGTCGCACCGCAACTGCCTGTTGGCAGCATGACGGCGTTTTTCCTTCCGTTGCCTGACCGATTTGTAAAAAAAGCCCCTCGTTGAGGGGCTTTTTTTTGTCCTGTCGCCGCCAGCCATACCGTTTGTTTACCGGGCCTAACCGAGGGGAGCATAGCCACATGGTCAATCCGCTATATAAAAGACACATCATCTCAATCAACGATCTCAGCCGCGACGATCTGGAACTGACGCTCAAGGTGGCGGCGAGTCTGAAAGCGCATCCGCAGCCGGAACTGCTGAAGCACAAAGTGATTGCCAGCTGTTTCTTTGAAGCCTCCACCCGCACCCGCCTGTCGTTTGAAACCGCCATTCACCGGCTGGGCGCCTCGGTGGTCGGTTTTGCCGACAGCAGCAACACCTCACTCGGTAAAAAAGGCGAAACGCTGGCGGACACCATTTCGGTCATCAGCAACTATGTCGACGCGATTGTGATGCGCCACCCGCAGGAAGGCGCGGCACGGCTGGCGACCGAGTTCTCCGGCGGCGTGCCGGTGTTCAACGCCGGCGACGGCGCCAACCAGCACCCCTCCCAGACGCTGCTGGACCTGTTCACCATTCAGGAAACCCAGGGCCGCCTGAACAACATCAATATCGCCATGGTCGGCGACCTGAAATACGGCCGTACCGTCCATTCACTGACCCAGGCGCTGGCCAAGTTCGACGGCAACCGCTTCTACTTCATTTCGCCGGATGCGCTGGCGATGCCGGATTACATCCTCAACATGCTGCAAGAGAAAAATATTCCCTACAGCCTGCATACCAGCATTGAAGAAGTAGTGCCGCAGTTGGATATTCTGTACATGACCCGCGTACAGAAAGAGCGGCTGGACCCGTCGGAGTACATCAATATCAAATCACAGTTTATCCTGCGCGCCGCCGACCTCGGCAGCGCCCGCGACAACCTGAAAGTGCTGCATCCGCTGCCGCGTATCGATGAAATCACCACCGACGTGGACAGCACGCCTTACGCCTACTACTTCCAGCAAGCAGGCAACGGTATTTACGCGCGCCAGGCTCTGCTGGCGTTGGTTTTGAACAGCGAACTGGTTCTGTGAGAGAGGAGTACACAGCATGACTCACGACAATAAATTACAGGTAGAAGCCATCAAACGCGGTACCGTGATCGACCATATTCCGGCGCAGGTTGGCTTCAAATTACTGACGCTGTTCAAGCTGACCGCCACCGACCAGCGCATCACCATCGGCCTGAACTTGCCCTCCAACCATCTGGGCCGTAAAGATCTGATCAAGATTGAAAATATCTTTCTGACCGAAGAGCAGGCCAACCAACTGGCGATGTACGCGCCGCAAGCCACCGTCAATCAAATCGACAATTACGAAGTGGTGCGCAAGCTGCACCCGCAATTGCCGTCGCACATCGAAGGCGTGCTGACCTGCCCTAACAGCAACTGCATCAGCCGCAGCGAGCCAGTCAGTTCCTCCTTCGGCGTGAAACAACGTGGTGACGATGTGCAGTTGAAATGCAAATACTGCGAAAAAGAGTTCGAGCGTCAGGCGGTGCTGAACAGCTATTGATACCGGATTGCCGTCAGGAAAACGCCGTCCATCGTGTTGCGGCATTGGCCTGACGGCGGGCTTTTTGGAATAATGCAGGAGTCGCATCGTTTCAGACATAATCAGGAGAAAACATGTCACGCATTATCAGTACGGAACAGGCCCCGGCCGCTATCGGCCCTTACGTTCAGGGTGTTGACCTCGGCAGCATGATCATCACTTCCGGCCAGATCCCGGTAGACCCGAAAACCGGTCTGGTGCCGGACGACGTTACCGCGCAGGCTCGCCAGTCGCTGGAAAACGTGAGAGCGATTGTGGAAGCAGCCGGTCTGAAAGTGAACAACATCGTCAAAACCACGGTGTTTGTGAAAGATCTAAACGACTTCGCCACAGTTAACGCTGCGTACGAAGCCTTTTTCACCGAGCACAACGCGCCGTTCCCGGCCCGCTCTTGCGTGGAAGTGGCTCGCCTGCCAAAAGACGTGAAAATCGAAATCGAAGCCATCGCGGTTCGCGGTTAAGTTCCCCGGCATCACAGGCAGGAATGATGATTGATTGTAAATGTCATCATGCCTGAATAGACGAACCCCGGCTGATACCGGGGTTTCGTTTATCCGATGAGTTTTAAATCTGACTTTCTTATCCTTAAACATCACCGGATGACGCGCAATTTAAGCATGCACAGGTAGTTTCAGGCTGTTTTTTCTGAGCGAGTGCCGATACGACGATTTCCTTTAACCTCGCAAAGCAGCGTTCAACAACGACATTGCGTTTTCTGTACAATCGAGTTTTCGGTGCCCATCCTGGCTGGTTTTTTATTCGATTTGAAAGAACACCTCACCCCAATATGCCACTCATCACCTGTCTGTACTCAAGATAAGAACGACCACCTTTGGAAGCGATTCGTTAAGGTGATAACATGGAGTAAATCAGTACCCAGGCATTATCAGGGATAATCGTAACGAGCTAAGTAAAAAGACTTCTTATGATTAAATTATGCATTAAATTGTACCAAAAATAATTACGATACACAGCCTAATAACGTGCAGACGCAGAGGCTCTGCTTTTGATATTGCGTTCAAAAGAGTTAATACAAGAATGTTCCTATATACCCATAGAGAGAAATTGGCGTTACTTTCGTGAAGAAAGTGAAACAAAAGAGCGATATATCATGAAAACAATAACACTCAATGTAAATGTAAATGTCAGGCACGTCCCGAAGCACAGGTTTAAACCTGATTTCTTTGAGCGCGTTGTAATAGCCGAGGCTCTCTCATATGAGAATTTATCGCTTTTACCTTTAGCCAACATTCTAATTAAAAAAGAAATATTACTTTATGAACAAGAAGTTATTCTTTTTATGGGTGATGACAATATCAAATTCCTGATGAAAAATGTTAACAACGAAAAAATAGAAGGTATTATGATTTCATCACCCGATTATTTTGATGAATCCTCCTCTCCGATGGAAAAAAGAAAAATTGCAGTACGCCGATTGCCATGGAGCAAAGAAATATTTTACAAAGAAAATAGTCATGAGTGGTGTTTTTGTCTGCCAGGACAAATTTATAACAGCAAGTTAGATATTTATGGTAAATGGCGAGATGGTTTACATGAACATTTAAACCGTATTATGACTGGTTTTCTGCACGCAAGAAAAAACCAATACCACTTAGATTGACCTAAAGGAGGGAATATGAGCAAGATACTTTATCTTTTATGGGGACCGACATCTACGGGGAAAACCACCCATTCGGTCATGCTTGCAAAAAAATATGGTTTCCCCGTGATAGCGCTGGATCGGTTTCAAGGGTATCAGGAGATCATGACCGGGAGTGGCGCGCCTGAACATAGTGAACTGCAAGGAACAGAAAGGATATATATTACTCCATCCAAACACCTGACCGAACGCGTTGTGTCTTCCGAAGAAGCTCATGAGATTCTTAAGCAAAAAACATCCTCTTTATTAAAAAAACACGCAAGTGTTATCATTGAAGGCGGCTCGGTGTCATTACTGACAAGAATGGTAAGCGATGATTACTGGTCATCTTTCTCATGGCTAATAAAAAAATTTCATACACCATCCAGAACAGTTTTCATTGAAAAGACCCAAAAAAGAGTTTTCAGGATGATCTATCCACAAGGTGACAGACCATCAACACTAAAAGAAACAAGTCTTTTTTTCAGGGATCACCATACCGTTGAACCATTAGAAGATATTGATGGTTATCGTATAATAATACAGTACTGCAAAGACAATAATATGAATTTTGACTCTATTGATAAACTAAATAACGATGAAAAAGATAACATCATCGATCTCATTACCAATGAATATTACGAACACGCTTTATGGCAAGAAAAGAATTTCCCTGGTTTCCCTGCCTCATGGTCATGGCAGATGTTAAAGGACTGAATACTTATTGAGTAGAGAAAACTGTTATCACAATATTACTACCTTATACCCGTCATACTTCACGTTGCAGGTGTGCTGGCGTTATTACTCGGCCCATCCCTGGGCCCCGCGCCTTTGGGGCCGCAGCACGCTGCGTTGTTCAACACGCCAGCGTGTTGGCCTGCAGCTCGAATTATTTTGAGTATACCCTATGACTATTTTGTCCAGAATAATGGACATTAATACTACCAGCATCAAAAATCATATTGACTCCTTGTAAATATTTTTTCATTTAACCATACCGCTTTAATTTTTTGAATTCGATTTATTATGGTGTACCACCACATCGTTGAGTGATGGGTGACAGATTCTTTATTTATCTTTACGGCTTTATGATGGTTTCTATGCGGGCAGCCATGTTTAGCAGATAGCTGTCTCTTCCACGTGAGGCATCAAAACTGAGCCCCACAGGTAATGCGCCTTCTGGCGCAACCGGAAGTGTGACAGAAGGCATCGCCGCATTACTGGCTAAATCGGTGTTACGAATGAGTTCAGCAAACAGTTCCGGCCGCCCAGTCTGGCTCAGAAGCGGAACCTGACGTGGAACCGTAGGATATACCAGCATATCAACGCCGTAAGTACTGAACAGCGTATCCATATCCAGCCGCAACCGGCCAATATTTCTGACCGCAGAGACATAATCAGCAGGAGAAATACGGCCTCCTCCCAAATACTCGTGGATGATATTGCGGACATTTTTGTCACTGATGTTATCAAACACCGCGGTTATCCTGTTTTCCCATCCCAGCGATAGCAATGCGCGAGGGAAATCGATGAAAAACTCATAAATCGGGAGCGTAAACGTTATTGTTTTATTAAGAGAAAAAACCGCCGCATCATCCACGTCTACGCATTCGAACCCGGCAAGTACCAGTTGGTTTATGGCATGCCGACAATGAGTCATAACGTCATCATCCAGTTCAGACCACATGGAAAGCGGGAGGCCTATCCGGCAGGGGAAATTCCCTTGTTCTGTGGGAGACAGTTCGTCACTGAAGAGTTGTGTATATAAAAAATGGGCATCATTTGCCGTACGGGTTATCAGCCCAGGAGAATCTTTCGTGTGGGAAACAGGGATAATTCCGGACGATGACCAATGCCCGCTGGTGGGCCTGAAGCCGGTAATGCCGCAGAAAGAGGCCGGTATTCTTGCGGAGCCGCCGGTATCCGTTCCGATCGCCACCGGCACAATACCGGCCGCCACTGCGGCGGCACAACCACTGCTGCTGCCGCCAATAGAATATCCGGGCGCAGAGGGGTTCTCCACCGCTCCCCAGTAAGGCTCGCAAGATGTGACGCCAAAGCACAGCTCATTCATGTTGTTCTTACCAGCAACAACCGCGCCCAGTGATTTCAGCTTGCTGACGATAGCAGCGTCATGAGTGGCAATACAATCTGCCATTCCTTGTGTACCAACCGTAACCGGAAGTCCGGCAACACAAATATTGTCCTTGAAAGAAACCGGGATACCATACAGCGGTGCGCCTTTATGAACATCCTTCGCCTTTTCGAATTGCTCTTCGGCATCATCAATTCGGATAAAGCAATTCAAATGACGCTGTTGCGCTTCGGCATTGAGCGCTTGCTGCCGAATGTCGGCGGCTGAAACTGTGCCGCGACGTAAATCACTGCACAGTGACTCAAGGGTATATTCTGAATACATACATATCCTCCTACGCGTCGATTAACCATGCCACTCTTGCAATTAAAACCTTGCGCTGTATTTCTCAACTATTCTGGACACAACCTAATAGCAGTAAGCACTGTGCATATCATCCAGCGGGTTACCCGGTAAAAGCGTCCCTCCTGCACTGCGTATAACGGCACAGGCACTGTTCAGTGCCGTCTGCACAGCACCTTCAATCCAACCGCCCGTGAACGAGCAACCACATCCCGCCAGATATAACCCGGTATCTTTTTCTGGTGTATTTACATTCCTGAATTGAAAGAACAGGCGTTGTGAATAAACATCCTCGCCGGGGTAGTTGAGTTTGAAGGCACCGGCTGAATAAGGATCGACCAGCCAGTCATGGTGCAGAACATAACGTTCATAGTCGCCATCGGCAGGGATAAGGTGGCGGGCAAACTCCGGATGTATTTTGGCAAGATCATCAACAAGATACTGACATCGCTGCTTTTTATCAGGGATAGACAACAGCTTATGAGCATCATCCTCCCAGGTATAACTCAGCAGAACCACCCCTGGGCCATCCGGGTTATCAGGTTCGTAGTCAAGACAATAGACACCCCGGATAAACCCGTCAGACTGGATAGTGACGGGCAGAGAATGTTTGAGCCAAAATTTATTCTGGGTGAGCATAAACAGCTTTGACGAACCCGTCAGGTGTGTTTCTTTAACAGCACGAGATATGTCGCGCTCCAGAAAGGTTTCATCACCGGTCAGGCAGTGAACTATTTGCATGGTCCGGGTGCTGCTGGTAACAATCACCCGGTCAAAGGCGTATGTTTGCCCCTTGCCAGAGACAAGTTTTATTTCACCATTTTCTTTATATATTCGTTTTATTTCATTGAAACAGATACGCTCGCTTAGACAGGTATCGCCAATCTTCTGACTTACCAACCGCTCAGCCAACGTGGAAATTCCGCCAATAATCAGGCGTTGGTCATCCTCATAACCGTTGATGACCAGTCGCAAAATTTCAGTAAATCCAGCCTGATAGACGGGCAGGAAACCACCAGACCCGATCCCCAGCGAACCAAAAAGTTCAAAATCATCGGGGCGGCACCACGAGACGCCTCCTGGTGGGGTATTGCTGGTAAACATTGTTACCAGAGCAGAATAAAAAGAGTAATCACGAAATGCATCCAGCCAGGCTTGCCATGCCGTACGCGCCTTATCAAAACAATGTGACTTCAGCATGGCCGTTATGTCTCTTGGCGCAACAAGAGGCACACCATTGTGCAGGTAACCTTCATTCAGTAAAGCCAGCCAGCCTTCATGAACACGGCTGAATAATGACGGTGGGGGATCGCCTGCCGGCCAGATATAGCGGACGCCACGATAATGCAGCTCGGTATCGACCACCCCAGGATCAGGAAAAGAAGCCGTAGTGGTGATGTCAAATCGATTCAAGTAATGGAACAAACAAGTCTCACTGGATGGGAACCGCATTGCGCCCATCTCAGCGATAAGGTGCGGGTAGCGCAGATCAAACACCTGAGACCATGCCCTGCCGCCAACACGACGGTCACGAGCCTCAAACAGCGTAATATCTTTGACGCCGGCCCGCAGCAGCTCGGTCGCCGCCACCAGCCCGCTGATGCCAGCCCCTACAATCGCAACCCGCGGCGTAGGAACGCCTGGGGGAAAATAACCGATGCGACCTTCAGCCTCACTGAGTTGCAGGAAGGGAGCATAGTCATACAACAGATCAACACAAGATGATGAATTTTCCAAGAATGCAGTAGGCTCTGACATTTTCCCACCCAAAAAATAACCAAAAAATTAACAATTTATTTAGTTTTTAAACTTAAATTATTTTTTTATTAGCAAATAAGATAAATCCCAAGCAATAGTTCGCAATTGTAAAATTTACTGTAATAGATGAACGGATACCCAAGCCGCTACGCTCCGCCAGGTTCTTCGCTTCCCGGCCAGCCTGACACTGACGTATCGTTAATTCTGGTCATGACTTAGGCGATAAAAAACAAGACGCTATGTAGCAGTTCTTCTTGCCATCGCACCATCTTCTCGCGTTATTTTCGCTTCATCACCCCGCCATAGCGCAGCCTTCAGGGTAATTCGCACCAACCCGGTGCAATTTTTCGTCGTCTTTAGCGATAAGCACCTCATTTGCCACGCTGGCATGCTTTCTGCATTTTCCGTTGTATCTTCCATCAAGCGGAATGCAGGGGATGACAATGATAAAAATGACGCTTCCGGTCGCACCTTACTACGATGAGATGCTCAGCGCAGAAGGCTCGCAACGCCAGCACTACGACGCCTACTGGCAATGGTTGCAACAGACCGACCAGCACGCTATCCGCCAGAAGAAAGAGCAGGCGGAACTGCTGTTCCACCGGGTGGGGATTACCTTTAACGTGTACGGTGAAGAAGGCGGCACCGAGCGCCTGATTCCATTTGACAGCGTGCCGCGCATCATTCCGGCACACGAATGGCGTATGCTTGATCTTGGCATTCGCCAGCGGGTCAAAGCTCTCAACGCTTTCCTTTACGATATTTACCATCAGCAACACATACTCAATGTTGGAATTGTGCCGCGCGAACAGGTACTGGCCAACGAGCAGTATCAGCCGTGCATGCAAGGCGTCGACCTGCACAACAATATCTACGCCCACATCACCGGCATCGACATGGTGCGCAACAGCGACGGCCGCTATTACGTGCTGGAAGACAACCTGCGCACGCCCTCCGGTGTCTCCTACATGCTGGAAAATCGCAAAATGATGATGCGCCTTTATCCAGACTTGTTCGCCCGCCAGCACATCGCGCCGGTGGAACGCTACCCCAGCTACCTATTGCAGACCCTGCGGGAAAGCACCCACGTCGACGACCCGACGGTGGTGGTGATGACGCCGGGCCGCTTCAACAGCGCCTATTTCGAGCACAGCTTCCTCGCCCAGCAAATGGGGGTGGAACTGGTGGAAAGCGCCGACCTGTTCGTGAAGGAAGGTGCGGTGTACATGCGCACCACCGAAGGCCCGTGCCGGGTGGATGTTATCTACCGCCGCATCGACGACGCGTTCCTCGACCCGCTGGCGTTCCGCGCCGATTCGATGCTCGGCGTACCGGGGCTGCTGTCGGTGTACCGGGCCGGCGGCGTGGTGCTGGCGAACGCCATCGGCACCGGCGTGGCGGACGACAAATCCATCTACCCCTACGTACCGGAGATGATCCGTTTTTACCTGTCCGAGGAGCCTATTCTCGGCAATATCCCAACCTGGCAGTGCCGCAAATCCGACGACCTCGGCTACGTGCTGGCCCATCTCGACAGCATGGTGGTGAAAGAGGTTCACGGCGCGGGCGGCTACGGCATGCTGGTCGGCCCCAAATCCACCCGCCAGCAAATCGACGATTTCCGCCGGCGGCTGTTGGCCAACCCCGGCAACTACATTGCGCAGGACACGCTGGCGCTCTCCACCTGCCCGACGTTTGTCGAGGAAGGGCTGGCGCCGCGCCACATCGACCTGCGCCCGTTCGTGCTGTACGGCGAGGAGATCCGGCTGGTACCCGGCGGGCTGACCCGCGTGGCGCTGACCGAAGGCTCGCTGGTAGTGAACTCTTCGCAAGGGGGCGGCACCAAAGATACCTGGGTGATGGAGGAGGACGAATCATGCTAAGCCGTACCGCCAGCGAACTGTATTGGATGGCCCGCTATCTGGAGCGGGCGGAGAGTGTTGCCCGCGTGCTGGACGTCACCTACAAGCTGTCGATGATGCCGCGTCACAACCAGCAGCAGCATGACCTGTCGCTGCCGCTCAACCTGACGTTTACTCACGAGCTGTTTCAGGAGCGCTACGCCCGCTTCACCATGAATAACCTGCTGAACTTCTTTGCGCTGGACAGCCACAACCCCAGCAGCATCTACAGTTGCATCGAAATGGCGTGGAACAACGCCCACGCGGTGCGCGGCAGCCTATCGTCCGAGGTATGGGAGTGCATCAACACCACCCGCATCGACATCCGTAACCTGCGCCAGTCCGGGGTGGACAAGATCGGCATCGACGCCTTTTTCGACTGGGTGAAAGAGCGCGCGCACCTGTTTCGCGGCGCCATGTTCGGCACCCTGCTGCGCAACGACGCCCAGTGTTTTATCCGCATCGGCACCCTGATCGAACGGGCGTTCGCTACCGCCCAATTGCTGACCATCAAAGATCAGCAACTCAACAACGACCCGGACCCGGTACGCGAATACTACCGGCTCGACACCCTGCTGCGCGCGGTGAGCGCGCGCGAGGCGTACCACAGTATTTACCGTCAGCCCATCAGCCGGGAAACCGTCACCGAACTGCTGGTGCTGCGCAACGACGTGCCGCGCTCGCTGCACGCCTGCGTGGACGACCTTGTACAACAGTTAGAAATGATCGGCAGCGAGCGGGCGCGAATTCCGCAACGATTGGCCCACCTGCTGAACGTAGAACTGCGCTTCAGCTCGATCGACGACGTACTGGCCGACGACCTGCAACGCTATCTCAACCGTTTCCTCACCAAAATCAACGAACTGGCTGACAGCATCCGTCACACCTATCTGGAGGCGCTATGAAACTGACCATCAACCACCTGACGCACTACCGCTATGATGAAGAAGTGAAGTTCAGCACCCAGTACCTGCGACTGACGCCGCAAAGTTCTGCTCGCCAGCGTATTCGGGAATGGAAACTGACCCTGCCGACATCCGCCGTCGCCACCACCGATGCTTACGGCAACCTGATGCACGTGCTGACGCTGGACCATCCTCATCACGACATTCTGATCCACGCTCAGGGCGTGGTGGAAATCGCCGATAATGTAGAAGATCTGTCCGAGGAGAGCGGCGAGTCGCTGTCGCCGCTGGTGTTCCTGCGCGGTACCGAGCTGACCGAGGCGGACGAGCCGATTCGCGAGTTTGCCCGGCGCTATTACCGCGAGGCCGATCCGGCGGGCAGCCTGGAAACGCTGATGGCGGAACTACGGCTGAAAATGCCGTATACTCCCGGCGCCACGCAGGTACACGATACCGCGGCGGCGGCTTTTGCCAAAGGCAAAGGGGTATGTCAGGATCATACCCACGTGTTTCTGGCCTGCTGTCGCAGCCTGCGAATTCCGGCGCGTTACGTCAGTGGTTACGTCTATAGCCGGGATACCGAACACGTGGCGATGCACGCCTGGGCCGAAGCCTGGCTAAACGAGCGCTGGTACAGCTTTGATATCACCAACAATACCCGCCGGCTCAATCAGCACTTGCGGCTGGCGGTGGGGATGGATTATCTGGATGCCTGCCCGGTACGCGGCAGTCGTCTCGGCGGTGGTTGTGAAGAGATGTTTTCCGAGGCTGAAGTGAGCCTGTTTGAGCGACAGCAGCAGGTGCAACAACAGCAATAGTGAGTCCTGTTTAACCCAAACGGTTTGTTAAACCAAACGGTTTGTTAAACCAAAAGGGTTGTTAACTCAAAAGGTGTTGTATGACCTACTGTGTGGCCATGCGTCTGTCTGACGGGCTGGTCTTCGCTTCCGACTCCCGCACCAATGCGGGGGTTGATCACATCGCAACCTTCAGAAAGCTCCACGTATTCCATCAGGAAGGTGAGCGCGTGTTAGTTATCCAGTCGGCGGGTAATCTTGCCACCACCCAAAGCATTATCAGCCTGCTCAAAGCGCGTATCCACGCCCAACATACGCCCAACCTGATGCAAGCCAGTACCCTGTACGACGCCGCCACGCTGGTGGGTGAAACCGTGCGCGAGGTTATCCACCGCGACAGTCTGGCCCAGCAGAACGGTAGCAGCACCAATTTCGGCTGCAACCTGTTGCTTGGCGGCCAGATTGGCGACGAAGCCCCCCGGCTGTTCCACATCTACCCGGAAGGCAACTTTATCGAAGCCACCGTCGACACCCCTTACTTTCAGATAGGCGAGAGCAAATACGGTAAACCGATTATCGACCGGGTGTTGACGATGGATACCCCATTGGAACAGGCCATGTGCTGCGCGCTGATTTCCATCGACTCCACGCTGCGCAGCAACCTGTCGGTCGGCCTGCCGCTGGATGTGATGATGTATCGCGCCGGCAGTTTCGATATCAGCGAACAGCGCCGCATCACCGAAAACGACCCTTACTTCGCCACCATCCGTAAAGCCTGGTCGGAAGGATTGCTGAATACCTTTCGCCAACTGCCGCCGTTTCCGCCACAAGCGTAAGGCAGACGCTATCGTCGGCGGAGGCTTAAGGATGACATATCTACCCTAGCTCATTCGAGTTATCGTAATGAGTTAGGGTATAAAACCGCCCAAGGCACGTCTCATTCCTTTATAAATTTCAGAAAGGGTATTTGTTATAAAAGGCCACTCTCTCCCTGTAGGCTTTAACCATACATTCATTATATGCAATAGAGTATGCTGGCGAATCTTTAATATTTAATAATCCTTCAGCCTTACACTCACTAATACTATATTTCTCCCAGAATAATTTCGCCTCATCAATGGAGGCGATAAAATCATCATAGTTAGCCAAATCGTCACGACGAATACTTTTTATAAAGCCATGATATATATTATTATATTTTTCAGCCTCTTTATGAGACAGCAGTTCCATACAACTCTGAATATAGGCTGTCACCTTTTTGTCATAGCAGGATTGAATCTCATTTGCTTGAGATGAAAATGATAAAAATAAAACAAAAAACACTAGTACTTTCATTTCCCCTCCTTCAAATAGACTATTCTTTTTCTACTTTTATCATAAGCAGCCAAGCTGGGTGTGTTTTTTATAAGCAGAATGACATCTTCAGGCACATTCCTCTCAAAAGAAGGAACATATCTAACTCTCATTGCACCTTGATAGATCATATCAATAAATACATCTTTCATTCTGCTATTCATATCATCCCAAGAAACAGCATTGGAATTTTTATACTTATTATAAAACCCTTTAGCTCTTGTAATATACATAGAAAATGATAGTTTAAACAGATTAGCTTGCTGAGAATGCGTTATTTCGCCGACTTTATCTCTGTTTTGTATCACAAACGCTGAGGCCTCACATCCACGCATCCCTGCGCCTTCTGAGATCGCAATGGCCTTATCTTGTGGAACGCCAGCACTCACAAGATGATAATATGACTCAGTTTGAGTTCTTTGACCAAGATCGAACCCTCTTCCTATTGTCACTCCAGACGCGATATCCTTACAAATAGATGGATTACCTGGCCAATGGATTTTTCTTGAAAAATAGAGACTACCAGGAATATCATCCCCCTCGGCATTGAAGGTAAAGAAGCCATCTTTAATATCCATTTAACTTCCCTATACATTCCCTATTAATTATAAAAAACCAGCCTTAACTCTATTAAATATCACTCATAATCATCATTCCATATACTATACCCAGACGTTCCTGCTGTTTTATGTGACCACTCTATTGACTTGTACTTCAACCGAACCACTTCATATGGCAAAACTTCATTACTATTAATAGAGTGAGGGTAGGAGGATGATACATCCACAATTCTTGCATCTATTAGCTTCAGCTCATAGAAAATCTCTAACTGTCCAGCAGAATTCGTTCTATAAAAAAAAGAAATTAGCAGCAAGCTTCTCATTGGAGGTAATAGACATACCAAGTAATGGTGATGACTTATCTATCGGTTTAGTTAGTTGTATTGGATGATGAGCAATATTATCCTCTCTAGTTATAGAGTGGCTTAATCCTAATACTTGTATCTGGTTCTCATGCCCACTTTGATAGCGATTCCCAATAGAGTCAAAGGTTGAACAACCGGAAGAGATTAATCCCTGTTGGCTTCCCTCTAGGGTTAAATAAATAAGGTGTGACATACAAACGCTCCCTGTCTACTTAGATAATCATAGAATCCACAATAAGAAAACCACCCCAGTATATCCTGCAATATATGGCGCGCAAAGCAAACAAAACCAGATATCACCGTTCCCGCGCCATCACGTCCCGCAGCCAGCCACAGCGCATTTCCGGCACCGCCAGCAGCAGTTGTTGCGTGTAGTCATCCAGCGGCGGCGAGAGCGCTTCCGTCACCGGGCCTTGCCGGACAATATGACCGTGACGCAACACCGCCACGGTGTCGGCCACTTCACGCACCACGTGCAAATCATGGGTGATAAACAGATAAGCGACGCCGGTTTCCTGCTGGATCAGGCGCAGCAGCGCGAGCACGTCACGGGCGACCAGCGGGTCCAGCGCCGAGGTCGGCTCGTCGCAGACGATCAGCGACGGCTGCGCCGCCAGCGCCCGGGCAATACAGACCCGCTGTTTTTGGCCGCCGGACAGCGCGGTGGGGTAACGCTGCGCCATCTCCGCCGGCAACCCCACCTGATGCAACAAATCGCTGACGCGCAAGCGCCGCGCGGTGGCGTCTAGTTGGGTCAGGCATACCATTGCCCGCTCAATCTGCACGCCGACCGGCAAACGCGGGTTGAGCGCCGTATCCGGGTGCTGGTGAATCATCTGGATCGATTGCAGTTGAGCGCGATTGCGCTGCGCCAGTTTCGGCGGCAAGGCGTCGCCATTCAGCCGAATCTCGCCGCCCGCCGGTGCCAGCAGCCCGCACAGAGTACGCCCGAGCGTCGATTTGCCCGACCCAGACTCGCCGATCACCGCCAGCGTGCGCCCGCGCGCCAGTTGCAGCGATACATCCTGCAACACCGGTTGCTGCTGATAACGTGCGCCAAGGTGGCGGATATCCAGCAGGATGTCGTCGGTCGTCGGTTGCGGCACTTTGGGTTCGCCGCGTGCCTGTAACAGTTCGCGGGTATACGTTTCAGTGGGGTTATCCAACAGCGATGCCGTATCGCCGATTTCTACCTGACGACCATGACGCAACACCATGATGCGGTGGCTGATTTGCGCCACCACCGCCAGATCGTGACTGATATACAGCGCGGCCACGCCGGTCAGGCGGATGATCTCGTCAATGGCATTGAGCACCCCGAGCTGGGTGGTGACGTCCAGCGCGGTGGTGGGTTCATCAAAAATGATCAGGTCGGGACCGGAGCACATCGCCATCGCGATCATTGCCCGCTGCAACTGCCCGCCGGATACCTGATGCGGATAACGCTGGAAGAAGGTTTGCGGTTCCGGCAACGACAATTGGGTAAACAGTTCGATTGCCCGTGCAATCGCCTGCTGGCGCGATAGCACACCGTGGCGCACCGCCGTTTCAATCACCTGCTCACCGATGCGTTGCGCCGGGTTGAACGACGCACTGGCGGATTGCGCCACATAGGCGATGCGCGCACCGCGCACCCGCCGTAGCTGCCGCTCCGATAACGCGGCCAGATCGCTGTGTTTATCGTCGTTCTGAAACCAGATATGCCCGCTGTCGATACGCATACCGTGACGACAGTGACCAAGAATCGCCTGGCCGATGGTGGACTTACCCGCACCGGACTCGCCAATCAACCCCAGCACTTCGCCTTTATTGAGGGTAAAGCTGATGTCCTGCACCAGCGCCCGCCCGCCCGCGACTACGCACAACTGTTCAACCCGCAGCAACTCACTCATGACGGCCTCCGCCAGTTACGCCCATCGCGGCTTAACAGCCAGTCGGCCACCACATTGAGCGACACCGCCAGCAGGGCGATGGCCGCCCCCGGCACCAGCGCCGCCCACACGCCAAACAGAATGCCGTCTTTGTTGTCGCGCGCCAGCCCGCCCCAGTCGGCGGTCGGCGGCTGAATCCCCAGCCCGAGAAACGACAGCGCCGACAGGAACAGTAAAATGAAAATAAAACGCAGTGCGAACTCCGCCACCAGCGTGTTGCGTGCATTCGGCAAAATCTCACGCCACAGGATCCACCCCATCGACTCGCCGCGCAGTCGCGCCACCTCGATAAACTCCTGCGTGGCGATATCCACTGCCAGCGCGCGCGACACCCGTAGTACGCGGGTGGCTTCCAACACCCCTAAAACCAGAATGATGATCACGGTGCTTTTCGGCAGCATCGCCAGTACCACCAACGCCAGAATCAGCGTAGGGATCGCCATCAACACATCGTTGACGCGGGAAATCAGTTGATCGACCCAGCCGCCGCACACTCCCGCCAAAAAACCCAGCCCGGTGCCCAGCACAAACGCCAGCGCCGCCGCCAGCGCCGTCACGACTAACGACGTGCGGGTGCCCCAGATCAAACGGGAAAACAGGTCGCGCCCGATATTGTCGGTACCGAGCCACGCCTGCGGCATCGGCCCCAGCCAGGCGCCGCCGACCACCTTATCGGCCGGGTAAGGCGCAATCCAGGGCGCCAACAGCGCTACGCCGATAAACAGGCTCAGCCCCAACAGGCCAAGCACCACGGAAGGTTTTACAGCAGGCATGTGCAGATATCCATTCGGTTGACGGCTTTACCGCCGGGCATGACGCAAGCGGGGATTCGCCATCAGCGACACCACATCCGCCAGCAGATTCAGCAGGATGTAAATCGTCGCCAGCACCAGCGCGCAGCCCTGAATCACCGGCATATCGCGTTTGCTGATGCTATCGACCATGTACTGCCCCAGCCCCGGGTAAACAAACACGCTTTCAACGATCACCACCCCTACCATCAGGTAGGCCAGGTTAAGCACGATAACGTTGATGATCGGCCCCCAGGCATTCGGCAGTACGTGGCGCAGCAGGATAGCCGAAGGCGACATTCCTTTCAGCAATGCCGTATCGACATAAGCGGCATTTTGCGCGCCTATCAGCGCCGCACGGGTCATATTGCTCATGTGGCCCAACACCGCCAGCACCAGCGTCATGCACGGTAGCGCGATAGCGGTCAGATGCGCGCCGAGCGGCATATTGTCGCTGACGTTGCTGTTGCTCGGCAGCCAGAACAAGGTGATGGAAAAAATCAGAATCAATAAATAGCCGGAGAAAAATTCCGGCAAGGCCACCGCGACGCGGGTAAACAGGTTGAGTAGCCGGTCCAGCCAGCTCCCCTGATAACGCACCGACAGAAAGCCTATCAGCAGCGCCAGCGGCACCGCGACCACCGCCGTACACCCGGCCAGAAACAGCGTGTTTTCCAACCGGTACGCCAGCACCGGCGCGATAGCCTGACGGCTGGTAAAGCTCTGGCCGAAATCACCGCCGAGCACGCCCCACAACCAGCCGAGATAACGGGAAAACGCCGGTTGATCCAGCCCCAACTGCGCATTGAGCGCTCGTACGGCTTCCGGCGTCGCCGTCTGCCCGAGAATGGCGGTCGCAGCGTTGCCCGGCAGCAGTTGGATACCGGCGAAAATCAACACCGATACCACCGCCACCATCGCCACCCCCGCCAGCAGACGCCGCAGAATCAGCATCAGCAGCGGGTAGCGGTCAGTCCATTGAGCAAGACCCGTCCATCGGTGAAGAGTCGTCACATTACCTGCCTCAGGCCAGCCATACTTTTTCCGCTGCGCGGTTGCCGCTCAACGGGAAGCCCGGAATGGCATTCAGCCCTTTCACTTTGGTACTGCAGGCGTCGAGCGCATCAGCATACAACGGGATGATTTCGCTGCTCTGATCCACCAGCATCACCTGAATGTCATGGTAGATTTGGCGACGTTTTTCTTCGTTCGCTTCGCCGCGTGCCGCACGTACCAGTTGGTCGAACGCATCATTCTTCCAGCCGGATTCGTTCCACGGCGCCTGGCTGGTGAACACCAGCGACAGCAGCGCATCGGCAGTCGGGCGTACCGACCAGTTAGAGGAAACGAACGGTTTTTTCATCCATACATTGTCCCAGAACGCATCATCCGGCACACGCTCCACATTCAGCGGAATACCGGCTTTCTGCGCCGACGCCTGATACAACTGACCGGCATCTACCGCGCCGGGGAAACCGGCATCGGCGACGGACAACGTCAGCGGACCGCTGAATCCGGCTTTCTGCCAGTGCCATTTGGCTTTCTCCGGGTCGTACGGACGCTGGGGAATGTCTTTGGCGAAGTAACGATTGGACGGGAAAATCGGGTTATCGTTAGCCACGCTGGCATAGCCGCCCAGCACGGTATCGATAATCTGCTGGCGATCGATGGCGTATTTCAGCGCCAGTCGGCCATCCTGGTTGTTAAACGGCGCCACATTGCTCAAACCCGGGAAGGTGAAAATCTGGCTGTCGCGCGAACGCAGCAGTTGCAAGGTCGGCATGTTCTGAATGCGCCCGACGATACGCGGGTTCACGCGGTTGATAATGTGCGCCGACCCGCTCACCAGCGCCGCCACCCGGGCGGTAGAGTCGTTCATCGCCAGCGTTTCGACCGAATCGACATGGCCGCGCGCGCTGTTCCAGTGATTCGGGTTGCGTTTCACCAGCGTGCGCACACCCGGCTGGAAGCTCTCCAGAATAAAAGCGCCGGTGCCGATGCCTTTGTCGAAATTCTCGTTTTCCGGGGTAATGGCGAAGTGTACGTCGCTCAGCAGCGCGACGAACTCCACGTTCGGCTCGCTCAGGCGGATGGTCACTTGATGGCTGTCGGTCGCGTCCATCGCCACCACCGGATCCAGATACCCTTTCACCGACGAGCTGGACTGCTCGCCGCGGTGATGGTTAAGCGAATAGATCACGTCTTTGGCGCTGAGCGTGCGGCCATCATGGAACTGCACGCCTTTACGGATATTCAACACCCAGGTACGCCCGCCGTCCTTGCTGTCCCAGGATTCGGCCAGCGACGGCACCAGCTCGCCTTTTTCGTCCAGCTCCAGCAGGTTATTAAACAGTTGGGAGCCCACGAAATACATATAGGTTTCAAACCAAAACGCCGGGTCAAGACGGTCGGTGCTGGAGGCATTATCCACCCCGACAATCAGGTGACCGCCTTTTTTCGGTTGTTCGGCGGCGTCCGCCCCCCAGGCGGCGCTCAGCGGCCAGCCGGTAGCCGCCGCCGCGACGGACAAGGCGCAGGCACTTTTAATAAAATGACGACGATTCATGTTGTGTTCCCTTCGTGAGTGCTCATCCTGTACGGATGATTATTATCGTTATAAAAATAGCCGTCGGCGTTTACGCCTGACGGTTAAATGCCTGTGCCAGACGGGCGATGTGCTCCGGGCCGATGCCGCAGCAGCCGCCAACCAGCGATGCACCCTGCGCCACCCACTCTTGCGCCCATTGCAGGTAGCCTTCCGGGTGCGTATCGGTGCGTAACCGGCTCAGCCCTTCGTTCGCACCGCGCTGATTATCATCCGGCTCGAACGCGTTGGCGTACACGCCCACGCCAATCGCGGCAGGCTGCGCGTTCAGCGTCGCACGCGCCTGCGCCACCGCCGGCGCCATCACTTCCGGGCGGCTACAGTTGAACAACAGGTTCGCCGCACCCAGACGGGCGGCTTGCTGTGCCGCAGCCGCCACGGTTTCGCCGGAGCGCAGGCGAGCGTGACCGTCGGCGTCCAGTTCATCCTGCAAAGTGAAGGACAGCCACAGCTCGCGCGGGTCATCCGCCAGCAGCTCACGCACCAGCGCCACCTCCGCCAGCGAGCTTTGGGTTTCCGCCAGCCACACGTCCACATAAGGATTGAGGGCGTCGATCAACGTTTTCAGAATCGGCGTCGCGGCGGCGGCGTTGAACAGATCCGGGCGATAAGAACCCAGCACCGGCGGCAGTGAGCCAGCGACACGCACCGGGTGCGATGCGGCATCCGCCGCCTGACGCGCCAGTTGCCCGGCCAACGCGGCCAGCGCCTGACCCCGTGCGCTAAACTCCGCGTCGCCGATATGGAAAGGCACCACCGCATAGCTGTTGCTGGTAATCACCTGCGCACCGGCGGCAATAAAGCTGTCGTGCACCTGACGCACATGTTGCGGTGACTCCATCAACGCCAGCGCCGACCACTCCGGCTGGCGGAAGGGCGCGCCAATGCGAGCCAGCTCACGTCCCATTCCCCCGTCCAGTATCAGAACGTTGTCTGCCATCGTCTTTCCTTAATCGCGAATCGCGTCATCGTATAAAAGAAATTTCCCGCCACCATACAAAAACCCTATATGGATGTCTAGATGCCTTGATAGCTAAAAGTACAGACTGTCGTCAGGCCAGTGGCGGCGGGCCGCATCATGCCTGGTCTTTTCTGTTCATTATTTACACAAGACTGATTTCTCTACGATGCTCAAATTTCCTTGAGCCAGGTCAATTTTGGCGCAATAAAACCGGGTCACCCTGCAGGCGAATTCAATATATAGTGTCTATCCTTTTACAAGAACCTACATATTGTGTTTATCCACAAAACCATCCACAGCCTCCGCACTCGTTGTCAGACGCGGTTTTCGCCTGTGGATAACCCCAACAAAGGAAACACACCGAGGAACAACATGAAACCAGTAGTGATTAAACGGGACGGATGTCAGGTACCTTTTGACGAAAACCGAATCAATGACGCGGTCATCAAAGCGGCTAAAGCCGCCAACGTGGATGACGCGGACTACTGTGCCACCGTCGCCGGCGCCGTCGCTCAGCAGATGCAGGGAAAAGCGCGTGTAGATATCCGCGAGATCCAAAATGCGGTGGAAAATCTGCTGATGTCCGGCAAATACAAGCAACTGGCGCGCACCTATATCGAATACCGCCACGACCGCGATGTCGCTCGCGAGCGTCAGGGGCGGTTGAATCAGGAAATCCGCGGACTGGTGGAGCAGAGTAATGTTGCCCTGCTGAACGAGAACGCCAATAAAGACAGCAAAGTCATTCCCACCCAGCGCGACCTGCTGGCAGGGATTGTCGCCAAACATTACGCCAAACAGCATATTCTGCCGCGCGACGTGGTGCTGGCCCACGAACGCGGCGAGATTCACTACCACGACCTCGACTATTCGCCGTTCTTCCCGATGTTCAACTGTATGCTGATTGATCTCAACGGCATGCTGACGCAAGGTTTCAAGATGGGCAACGCGGAAATCGAGCCGCCGAAGTCTATCTCCACCGCCACGGCGGTCACCGCGCAGATCATCGCGCAAGTCGCCAGTCACATTTATGGCGGCACCACCATCAATCGGATTGATGAAATTCTGGCGCCGTTCGTTACCGCCAGCCACGAGAAACATTGCGCCGTGGCCCGCGAATGGCAGATCCCGGATGCCGAAGGCTACGCCCGCAGCCGTACCGAGAAAGAGTGCTACGACGCCTTCCAGTCGCTGGAGTATGAAGTCAACACCCTGCACACCGCCAACGGCCAGACGCCGTTCGTTACCTTCGGTTTCGGGCTGGGCACCAGTTGGCAGTCGCGGTTGATTCAAGAGTCCATCCTGCGTAATCGCATCGCCGGGCTTGGCAAAAATCATAAGACGGCGGTGTTCCCGAAACTGGTGTTCGCCATCCGCGACGGCCTCAACCATAAACCGGGCGACGCGAATTACGACATCAAACAACTGGCGCTGGAGTGTGCCAGTAAGCGCATGTACCCGGATATCCTCAATTACGATCAGGTGGTGGAAGTCACCGGTTCGTTCAAGACGCCGATGGGTTGCCGCAGTTTCCTTGGCGTGTATGAAGAAAACGGTGAGCAGATCCACGACGGCCGCAATAATTTGGGCGTAATCAGCCTTAACCTGCCGCGTATCGCGCTGGAAGCCCACGGCGATGAAGCGCGCTTCTGGCAATTGCTGGATCAGCGCCTGCTACTGGCGAAAAAGGCGCTGATGACGCGAATTGCCCGACTGGAAAATGTAAAAGCGCGCGTAGCGCCTATACTTTATATGGAAGGGGCCTGCGGAGTACGCCTGAAGGCGGACGACAATATCGCCGAGATTTTCAAGAACGGCCGCGCGTCTATTTCGCTGGGTTATATCGGGGTTCATGAAACCATCAACGCCTTGTTCAGCAATCAGGTTCATGTGTTTGATGATGACACCCTGCGGCAGAAAGCGGTGGCGATCGTTGCCCGTTTGAAGGCCGCCACTGACAGCTGGAAAGAAGAAACGGGTTACGGTTTCAGCCTGTACAGTACGCCGAGCGAAAACCTGTGCGACCGTTTCTGCCGTCTGGATACCGCTGAATTCGGCGTCGTAGCCGGCGTCACCGACAAAGGCTACTACACCAACAGCTTCCATCTCGACGTGGAAAAAAAGGTCAATCCGTACCAGAAGATCGATTTTGAGGCCCCTTACCCGCCGCTGGCGAATGGCGGTTTTATCTGTTATGGCGAGTATCCCAATCTGCAGCACAACCTTAAGGCGCTGGAAGACGTGTGGGACTACAGCTACACCCGAGTTCCCTATTACGGCACCAATACGCCGATCGACGAGTGCTACGAGTGCGGCTATAACGGCGAGTTTACCTGCACCAGCAAAGGCTTCACCTGCCCGCAGTGCGGTAATCACGACGCTTCGCGCGTCTCGGTGACGCGGCGGGTATGCGGCTATCTGGGCAGCCCGGATGCGCGTCCGTTCAACGCCGGTAAGCAGGAAGAGGTTAAACGCCGGGTAAAACACCTTGCCAGTGGGCAACTGGGCTGACAGTCTGCGCCGCGCTCCCACTGGGCGCGCGGCCTCATGCACGACTGCGGCGTTAGGTTGATGCCGCCCTCAGGGCGGCCCTTTGGACGGTCATCGCTATGAACTACCATCAATACTACCCGGTGGATGTGGTCAATGGCCCGGGAACGCGCTGTACGCTGTTTGTGGCAGGCTGCGAGCACCAGTGCCCCGGCTGCTATAACCAGAGCACCTGGCGCCTGAACTCCGGGCACGCTTTCACGCCGGAAATGGAAGATCGCATCATCGCCGATCTGCAAAATACCGACTTGCCGCTGCAAGGCTTGTCGTTGTCGGGGGGCGACCCGCTGCATCCGCAAAATGTGTCCGATATTCTGCGGTTGGTGCAACGGGTGCATGACGAATGTCCCGGTAAAGACATCTGGATGTGGACCGGCTACCGGCTGGATGAGCTGACGCAGGAACAGCGCGACGTAGTAGGCTTGATCAACGTGCTGGTGGACGGCAAATTCGAACAGGATCTACGGGATTTGACGCTGGTATGGCGCGGTAGCCGCAACCAAGTGATTCACCACTTGCGGTGAAGACCGCCGGTCCGCTGTCACAGACCGGCGCAGACAAACCGAGTGGCGCATTGCGCGCCACCGGCGGCAGATTAATGAAAATCAAGGCGAATGAAAATCAAGGCGGATTACAGCGCTTCCGCTACCGCATCACGGCGCCAGAGGTGCTTCTTGCCAAAACCCAGCGCGTTGTCGGTCATTTTCATTTCATTGAGCGACAGCTTCCAGACCGGCGCACCGCTGCTGCGCGCGATGGGAAAGCGAACGTTATAACGGTTGCGAGCCTGAGTTTCTTCTTCACCGCTTAAGCGACGGATTTCTCCCAAAAACTGCACGCCCCGAATCAGCAACACACTCTTGGGTTGACCATTCACCGTGCCCGCGACCCGCGAACACCGCCGCATTATCTCGCCATGCCGGGTGTCCGGCTCCGTCATGATGTAAAAAGCGATCTGTTCATCATCAAACACATAAAAGCAGTTGGCGCACCATAAATCGTCATCATCGCTGGTACACAGCGTCAACACATGCAACTTCTTTAAATAGCGGGAAATGACTCCCAAGGTATTATCTGCTTCCACGGCCTCTCTCCGGGGGGAACGTCGTTAATCCTTGTCTGACCGGATAGTATCAGTCCCTGTCATCGCGAACTGCACATAATGCCACTTCCCGGGCAAAATAAAGACCTGCTGCGCCGGGATTTTGCCTGTAATGAATAGAAAAAACGGATAACACCTTCACAGAAAGGGAAATTTTGGTGGTTTGACCAGTGGGCCGGGTTATCGGCGATCATCAGGATCAGGAAGTACGATGCCTGGAATGAGCGGTTCGAAGCCTGCAATCATCGCATCAGGAACCGCCTTATTCATCAGCTCTCTTGTCCGAGAGATTTGCTTCGGAGTTAAATCCGGTCTATTTGCCAGTAGATTGCGCTGCCATTCATCCTCGATGGTAGCCGTCCATTTGGGCTGATACAGCCCTGTTAGCCCCAAGTAGAGTAATAAATCCCGTAGAACAGAAGGGTAAATTACACAAGCATCTAATATTACGGGATAAGGCGTGTGTGTCATTAGTAGAGTCCGAGCTCCTGACTATGGTCAGCCAATTCCTGCATTGCTCTACTGCTTTCGTGGGTGCTTCGTGGCCGGGCAGCGCTACGCCGCTCGGCCACGAGGATTTTCGTTATACTGATTCCATCATTGCTTAAATCACGGTTCGATCTTCTCCGCCTTCATCGCTGCTGGCTGGTCGCCCCACCCGCGACGTGGCGGTCTTATCCATTCACCACCTCTTCCTGAGGCTGCAATTGTTTAAGCTGTTTCATCGACTTCTGGCTATAGAACAGTTTCACCATCTCGCTGCGCGCTTTTACCGCCTGTGTCATGTCGTGTTGCTGATCCAGATTGCCGAAAGTCAATCGATCGAAGGTGCCAATCAGATACATGTAGAGTTGGTTCTGCCAGGCACTCAACGCACCAATGGCGCACTTGCCACCGGCTATCGAGCGATAGAGTTGACGGAAAAACTGTTCAGTCTCTTGCCAGAACGACACATCAATAAAACTGAAGTCGCCGTCCGACTCTTGTTTAGGGCAACTGAGCCAAGCGGCTTTCACCGACTGACGCAGCAGTTGCTGAGCGTCGTGTGCCATTTGTAAGCCCAGCGGCAGGTAGTCGCGGACTTCCGGGGTGATATCTTTCCATACCGGGACGCGGTGCTCGTGCCAGCAACAAGCTTTCATGTTGTCCATATCGTAACCGAAACACCACATCCCGACTTTATGGCGCAGCGGCATACGCTGCTGGTTCAGGCTGACTACGCGAGCGGGCACGGTTTGCCCCTGTGCATCCTGGGTGCCGGCAACCAGCCCCAGCCAATCTCGATAGGCAAGCCCGCCAGGCCGGCCTTTTAACGCCAGCAACATGCTGTCTTTGTTCGACAAGCGGTAAGGCGTCAGCGGGTGCTGCCAGTGTGCGTACTGTACGCCATCATTTTGGGTGCGGTAGTGCGTCAGCAAATGTTCCGCACTATCGCCGCACACATCGCAGTGGCCGGATTCAGTATGGCTGAAATCGAGTTCGATACGGCACGGCATACCCCAGAACGCGAGCAATGGGTGTGCATTTTCCGGCGTTATCTGCACATTGTCATTCTTGCCGGTACGGGTGGACGCCAACCAGGGGAACACGTCGGCACCACAACGCCCACGCTCGCCGGGGGTAACGTTAGCCCACAGCTTGCGCCACAGCGGCACCGGTTTTTGTGCATCGTAAGGCACCAACAGCGTGGTAATCGGGCCATCACCACGTACGCCGACACCGCCCGACGGCGCATTGATTTGTCGAGTGTAGAGCGCCAGCGCCGCACAATGCGGGCAGATGGCCCCTACGGCATCGCGTTTGGTGAAGTGGTCTTTATTACGCTGGAGAGTATGACTACCCGGCACATCGATCAGTAAACCGGAAATCGGATTATTGTCAGCCTTCAATGGCGAGAAGCTCTGCATAAATGCCGGTTTTTCACCGCCAAACCGGAGCGCAGGCGCCAGGCCGTCGAGTGCTTTTAACCAGCCGTCACCTAATCCATCGCACCAGATAGCCTGCCAGCCGTCGTCATCCGGCGGCGAATACGCCGTTTGCAACAAGCCAATCAGTAACTGCCAAGCCGCGCCCTGAAAATCAGGCCGTGGACACGCCAGATCGATAATCCTATCGTCGGCCAGTTGCCGGAGAGAAATATGGGTACGGTGTCCGTCCGCACCCACTGCGGGTAACCAGGGTGTGTCAATCAGTGAAAACATGAACCTACCTCTTCAGTAAGGCCTCATCCGTAAGGTCGTCATGATTCCTGTTATTGTTTTCTGCCCCGGCGCGGCCAGAGTTCGCGCCAGTAGCACCGATGTTTCCCGGTGGACAACTCTGCTGAAGCAGCAAAAAAAACTGTAGAAAAACAGTCGCATTATTTTGAGGCTGTTAATCAACAGCTCTTGCGTACCGATAAGCTCGTCATGGCCAGAGGCAATAAATAATAAAGCACGTCATTTCCATTTCTGGAAAACGGCTGTGCGCGGCCCCAATAACGAAAACAAGGCCAGGACAACAATGCCAAATAGACTGCTTCGGACACGACATAGCTCATCGGCTGATGAGTGATTCACTATAAAGTATGGAAAATTAATATTCTGTGACAAGATAATTTTTATAAATAAAAAAGCGACTTACATCATCATCAATATTTATTAGCTGAAAAATAATATTCAGGAATGAATATAATATGATTGTGATAATAATTATTTAAAAATATATCCCACGCCAATCGGCAGGGCCGCCATTCACGCCATACCCCTTAATCTGAGCTTTTCATGCCGATTGTCGATCAACAAGTTGATTAGCTAAACCGTTTCTTCTATTTTAGCGAACAGTTTAACTATTCCGATGATTTCACTATCCCGATGAAGAGTGTACTTATGTCTCACAAAGTATGGGTAATGGGGGATGCGGTGGTCGATCTCATCCCTGAAGGCGAAGAGCGCTATTTGAAATGCCCTGGCGGCGCCCCTGCCAACGTTGCGGTGGGCGTGGCCCGATTGAATGGACGCAGCGGCTTTATCGGCCGTGTCGGCGAGGACGCATTCGGTCATTTTCTGCGTGATGTATTAGCCCGCGAGCAGGTGGATATTCGCCACATGCAACCGGACGCGGAACACCGGACCTCCACCGTGGTGGTCAGTCTGGACGCACAAGGTGAGCGCACCTTCACCTTCATGGTGCGCCCCAGCGCCGACCTGTTTCTGCAACCGTCTGATCTGCCTGAATTTCAACGCAGCGAATGGCTGCATCTCTGTTCCATCGCCCTGTCGTGCGAGCCCTCGCGCAGCACCGCGCTTGAAGCGGTACGCCGGATTCGTGCAGCGCAAGGGTGGGTGAGTTTTGATCCGAATATCCGCGCCGACTTGTGGAACAGCGAACAGGCGTTAAGAGACAGTCTGGACCAGGTCTTGGCGCTGGCAGACGTGGTGAAGCTGTCGGAAGAGGAATTTCGTTTTCTCAGCGGCAGCGACGATATTCGCCAGGGCAGCAGCCGCCTGATGGCCCGCTACCCGATCAAACGGTTACTGATTACTCAGGGTGGCGACGGCGTCTGGCTGCATGACGATCACCAGTTACGTCACTTTCTGGCGCACCGCGTCACACCGGTCGATACCACCGGTGCCGGCGACGCCTTTGTTGCCGGCATGCTGGCCGCGCTGGCCGGCTACGATAGCCTGTATCAGGTCGACGACTGGCAGACAGTGCTCACGCAGGCACAGCGCTGCGGTGCACTGGCAACCACCGCCAAAGGCGCGATGACGGCCCTGCCGTTTGCCCATCAACTCACCGCCGCGTCATAACCCCGCCAGACCTGTTCCCGTACGCCGTGTTTCGTCGTCGGGAACAGCTTTTGTCGTCATGATCACAGTTAGCACAGCAGGAACACAAAATTCCTTGCCAACGTCTGGCTCCGCCATTTAGCTTTCCCCGCATAACCGGTTTAGCAATTTAGCAAAACAAAAAAAGCCATTTTACCATCCAAGGGAAACCCAACATGATAAAGCCAGGTTATCTTGCCGCCGCCGTAGGACTCGCACTTTGCTCTCCTCAGGTCTTGGCAGCCCCTTCTGATAGCATTGAAGCGCGTCTGAACGCGCTGGAGCAGCGTTTGCAGCAGGCGGAACAACGTGCTAAACAAGCGGAAGCCCGCGCCGACGCCGCCGAAAAACAAGCTAAACAACTGGCTGCCCGAACGACGCAGGTCGAGCAGAAAACCCAGCAGGTGGAACAAACCACCCAGCAGGTCGCCCAGCAGACGCAACAAGTCGCGGCGCGCGCTACACAAAACGAACAGCAGACCCAGCAAGTGGCATTGAAAACCGACGCGCTGGCCAACAAGCGCAACGTTGCCGACGGTTTTGAATTCCACGGTTACGCCCGTTCCGGCCTAGCTATCCATGACTCCGTGACCAGTTCAAAAGCGAACATCGGCCCCAGCATGACGCCGGCCGGCGAAACCGGCGGCCATATCGGCCGACTGGGCAACGAAGACGACACCTATCTGGAACTGAAGCTGGAGCACCGCACCAAACTGGACAACGGCGCCACTACCCGCTTCAAGGTGATGATGGCGGACGGCCAGCGCAGCTATAACGACTGGACCGCCAGCACCAGCGATCTGAACGTGCGAGAAGCGTTTGTGGAACTGGGCTCGCTGCCGACCTTCACCGGTGCCTTCAAAGACACCACGCTATGGGCGGGTAAACGCTTCGACCGCGATAACTTCGATATTCATTGGATCGATTCCGATGTGGTATTCCTGGCGGGTACCGGCGGCGGTATCTACGACGTAAAACCGGTGGACGGCTGGAAAACCAGCTTATCCCTGTATGGCCGCAGCCTTGGCGATATCACCACGCTGGATAATGAAATCCAGAACTACATCGTCACCAGTAATAACTTCGTTGGTCCATTCCAGTTCATGCTGAGCGGCCTGCGGGCGCGCAACAACGACGTGAAGGAAAATATCGGGCGCAACAACGGCAGCAATGTCACCAATACCAATGCCGGCGACACGGGTTATCACGCACTGGTCGCCTGGCACGGCGACAGCTTCTATGGCCTGCGCGACGGGACATCCAAAGTGGCGCTGCTGTACGGTCACGGCCTCGGCGGTGAAGTGAAATCCATCGGTTCCGACGGCAATCTGACTCAAAACGCCAATACCTGGCGTCTGGCGACCTACGGCACCACCGCGCTGAATAAAACCTGGAGCTTTGCCCCGGCGATTCTGGCGCAAACCAGTAAAGATCGTTACGTTCAGGGCGATGATTACCGCTGGGCCACCTTTAATGCGCGCTTCATTCAGGAAATCACGGAAAACTTCGCACTGGCGTACGAAGGCAGCTATCAATATATGAATCTGGATCCTCAGGGATACTTATCGCGTAATCAGGTCAGCGGCGGATTCTACAAGCTGACTTTTGCCCCGACGTTCAAAGTGGGTGATATCTCCAATTTATTAAGCCGCCCGGAGCTGCGCGTATTCGCCAGTTACATGGATTGGGACAAGCGACTGGATAATTACGCCAGCGACGATGCGTTCGGCACCACGGGTTTCAAAGCCGGTGGCGCATGGACCTTCGGCGTCCAGATGGAAACCTGGTTTTAATGGTTAAAGCGGCTGTCACCGGCAAGGCTTATGCTGCCGGTGACGGATTTGTTGATAAAAGAGGAACATTATGGATATTCGTGCCATTACGGCATCTCTGCTCCCCTTGCTGGGCGGCCGGGAAAATATCGCCAGCGCCGCGCACTGCGCTACCCGCCTGCGGTTGGTGCTTAACGATGACAACCTGGCCGATAAAGCCGCCATCGAACGTGTCGAGGGTGTCAAAGGCTGCTTCCAGAACGCCGGTCAAATGCAGATTATTTTCGGCTCAGGGTTGGTAAACAAGGTCTACGCCGAATTCATCCAGGCCGCCGGGATCAGCGAAGCCAGCACCAGCGAGGCCGCCACGTTGGCGGCGCAAAAACTCAATCCGCTGCAACGCCTGGCCCGCTTGTTGTCGAACATTTTCGTGCCGATTATCCCGGCGATTGTGGCATCCGGCCTGTTGATGGGGTTGCTCGGCATGATCAAGACCTATGGCTGGGTCGATGCCGGCAGCGCCATTTTCATCATGCTGGACATGTTTAGCTCCGCGGCATTCATCATTTTGCCGATCCTGATCGGCTTTACCGCTGCGCGCGAATTCGGCGGCAACCCCTATCTGGGGGCGACGCTGGGCGGCATCCTGACTCACCCGGCGTTGACCAACGCCTGGGGCGTGGCCGGTGGTTTCAAAACCATGCATCTGTTCGGGCTGGAATTCGCCATGATCGGCTATCAGGGGACGGTATTCCCGGTACTGCTGGCGGTATGGTTCATGAGTCTGGTGGAGAAGCGGCTGCGCAAAGTGGTGCCAAACGCACTGGATATTATCGTTACGCCGTTCCTGACGGTGATCATTTCCGGCTTCGTCGCTATGCTGGTGATTGGGCCGGCAGGCCGCATGTTGGGCGATGGTATTTCCCTCGTACTGAGCACGCTGATTACTCACGCAGGCTGGCTGGCCGGGCTGTTGTTTGGCGGGTTGTATTCCGCCATCGTCATCACCGGCGTACACCACAGTTTCCACGCGATTGAAGCCGGATTGCTGGGCAACCCCTCCATCGGCGTCAACTTCCTGCTGCCGATTTGGGCGATGGCGAATGTGGCGCAGGGCGGTGCCTGTCTGGCGGTGTATTTCAAAACCCGTGATGCCAAAATCAGGGCCATCGCGGTGCCGTCGTCGTTATCCTGCCTGCTCGGTATTACCGAAGCGGCGATCTTCGGGATTAACCTGCGTTTCATCAAGCCGTTCCTGGCCGGGCTGGCTGGCGGCGCGCTGGGCGGTGCCTGGGTCGTCGCC
Source organism: Dickeya chrysanthemi NCPPB 402 (assembly GCF_000406105.1). Lineage (NCBI taxonomy): Bacteria > Pseudomonadati > Pseudomonadota > Gammaproteobacteria > Enterobacterales > Pectobacteriaceae > Dickeya > Dickeya chrysanthemi. The sequence goes on from NZ_CM001974.1 coordinate 4,195,432, forward strand.
AATCACGTCAATATGACGGCGGTCGGGCTGACGGGTATTCCAGGGCTCGCTATCGTACAGGCAGGTTCTATCCTGAATTATCTGATGGGTATGGTGATCGCCTTTGGTGCCGCCTTCCTCATTTCCCTGTTGCTGAAATACAAAACGGATAACGCATAATGAAGGAAATCCATCTGATAAAACGCATGGCCTGCGCTCTGATGTCTGCCTCCTCGAAACAGGCATTCGATCCCCATCGGCCGCTGTGGCATCTGTCGCCGCAAGTCGGATTGCTGAACGATCCCAACGGGTTCATCCAGCACAAGGGGTGTTACCATCTGTTTTATCAGTGGAACCCGCTCGCCTGCGCCCACGGCGCCAAATTCTGGGGGCACTGGAGTTCGACCGATCTGGTGCACTGGCGTCATGAACCTGTGGCGCTGGTGCCGTCTGAAAGCTATGAAAGCCACGGCTGCTATTCCGGTTCCGCCGTGGTAGACAACGACACCCTGATGCTGGTGTATACCGGCAACGTGAAATATGACAACGGCTCACGCACCGCGTACCAATGCCTGGCGCAAGCCAATGAACATGGCGAATTCGATAAACTCGGCCCGGTATTGTCATTGCCGGAAGGGTATACCGGCCATGTCCGCGACCCCAAAGTCTGGCGTCATCAGGATAACTGGTACATGGTGCTGGGAGCCCAGGACCTGGATTTGCAGGGCAAAGTGCTGCTGTACCGGTCGGCTGACCTGCGGCAATGGCACTTACTGGGAGAAATCGCCGGTTCACGGCTCAACGGCCTGGGCGATTTCGGTTACATGTGGGAATGCCCGGATCTGTTTACGCTGGAAAACCGCGAGGTGTTGCTCTGTTGCCCGCAAGGGTTGCCGGCGGAAGAAGAGCGTTATCTGAACACGTATCAGTCCGGCTATTTCATCGGCTCGCTCGATTACGAGAACGGCCGTTTCACTCATCACGCCTTCCACGAATTGGATTTAGGCTTCGAATTCTACGCACCGCAGACCACGCAGAGCGAAGACGGCCGCCGGCTGCTGTTCGGCTGGATGGGCGTGCCGGATCAGAACGAGTTTTTCCAGCCGACGCTCACCCACGGCTGGATCCATACCATGACCTGCCCGCGTGAACTGACGTTGCGCGATGATCAGATCTACCAGCAACCGGTGCGCGAGCTGCAAAGCCTACGTCATCTGGAACATCTGTGGCAGGGCGTTGCCGACTATGCGCCGGCCTTACCCGCCAGCAATGCCGAATTGATGATGGATACGCAAGGCGAATTTCAAATCAACTTCGCCGGTGTGATGGTGTTGTGCTGGGACGGAGAGCGCTTGACCCTGAGCCGCCGCAATCGGCGCACCAACGAGCCGGAACACCGTTACTGGCGTAACGGGCCGCTGTACCACCTGCAAATCCTGTGCGACCGCTCCAGCGTGGAAATTTTTATCAACCACGGGCAGGCGGTTATGTCATCGCGTTATTTCCCCACTTGCGATGCCATGGTCAGTTTCAGCGGCTCTGGTCGTATCACGCTGCAACACTGGCTGTTAGCACCATGCGTGGTAGAATAAGACTCCTTTTCATGCCGTTAGCGGCACACTGCTTTCTAAAGATATCACGGTGAAACCAACCAAACGCGTCACAATCAGCGACATCGCACGACTGGCGGGGGTATCCAAATCCACTGCCAGTCTGGTTCTCAATGGCCGCAGCAAAGAGTTCCGCGTTTCGGACGAAACCCGTGACCGGGTGCTGGCGCTGGCGCAACAACAACGCTACCAACCCAGCATTCATGCCCGTTCTCTGCGCTCCAGCCGAAGCAACACGCTGGGGCTGGTGGTACCGGAAATGACCAACTACGGTTTTGCGATGATCTCGCGCGAGCTGGAGTGTCTGTGTCGGGAAGCCGGATTACAGTTGCTGATCGCCTGTACCGACGAAAACGCCAGTCAGGAAATGATGGCGGTCAACAGTTTGATTCAACGTCAGGTAGACGGCCTGATCGTTGCCTCCAGTATGCTGAGCGACGCTGAATATCAGAAGATCAACCAGCAGTTGCCGGTATTGCAATTCGACCGGGCCATCGGCGATTCCGACTTGCCGATGGTCGTTTCCGAAGCGGTGGAATCCACCGCTGCGCTGGTGGAAAACATTGCGCGGCGGCACCAGGACGAATTCTATTTTATCGGCGGGCCATCCCGCATATCACCGACCCGCGACCGGCTGGCCGGTTTCCAGCTTGGGCTGGAGCGCGCTGGTGTTGAGTGCCGTCCGGAGTGGATCATCCACGGCAACTACCATTCCAGCGCCGGTTACGAAATGTTCGCCCAACTGTGCGCCCATCTTGGCCGTCCGCCCCGCGCCTTATTCACCGCTGCTTGTGGTTTGCTGGAAGGGGTTTTGCGTTACCTGAATCAGCATAACCTGATGGATTGCGACATGCGGTTGTGCAGCTTCGACGATCACTATCTGTTCGATTGCCTGACGATGAAAATCGATACCGTATCTCAGGATTGCGAGACACTGGCACGCAACAGCTTTGAGATGATCACGACGCTTATCGAAGGGCGGCCGCTGACAGAAAGCCGGATCTACGTCCCCACCCGTCCGCACTGGCGTCATCCTGACTCTCGAGCCTGAAGGTGACGACGGCCACAAAATCTTACGCATAAAAAAACCACCGCCAAGGCGGTGGTTCTGTTCAGCAGGGCCAAAGACGTCTCAGCGCACTTTCTCCGACCCCATCAGGCCGATTTTGAGATACCCCGCTTCACGCAGCGAATCCATCACCCGCATCAGGGTTTCATAATCGACGCTTTTGTCCGCCTGAAAGAAAATAGTGGTGTCTTTGTTACCCTGCGTTTTGCTTTCCAACACCTGGGCCAGCGTCGCTTCGGTAATCGCATCGTCACCCAGATAGAGTTGTTTATCCGCTTTCACCGTCAGAAACACCGGTTTTTCCGGGCGCGGTTGCGGCGTAGCGCTGGAAGCCGGCAAATTGACCCGCACGTCTACCGTTGCCAGCGGCGCGGCCACCATGAAGATGATCAACAACACCAGCATGACGTCGATAAACGGCGTCACGTTGATGTCATGCATTTCACCATTTTCACTCTGCCCGTCGTTCAGATGCATCGCCATCCGCTTACCCTACCCGTAGCTGGTGCGCCGGTGCGGGAGAAACATTGCCGACGCTGGCAGCAATATCCAGATCGCGGCTTTGCAACAGCAGAACCTGCGCCGCTACATCGCCGACCATCGCTTTGTAATTGGCCGTCCAGCGTGCAAACACGTTGTAAATCACTACCGCCGGGATTGCCGCCACCAGGCCGATGGCCGTCGCCAGCAACGCTTCGGCGATACCCGGCGCGACAACCGCCAGGTTGGTAGTCTGAGACTGCGCAATACCGATAAAGCTGTTCATAATGCCCCAGACCGTACCGAACAGACCGATGAACGGCGCGATGGCCCCCACCGTCGCCAGATAACCGGTTCCGCGTCCCATCTGACGGCCGGTCGCAGCGACCCGGCGCTCAAAACGAAAGGCGGTACGTTCTTTAATGCCGTTGTTGTCGTCGGAGCGCTCAGACAACACTTGCTCGTTGCGGGCGTCCGTCAGCAGTTGCAGCGATACGCTACCCGGCTTGAACTCGGCGGCGATATCGGTCGCATCATCCAGCGTACGGGCCTCTTCCAGTGCCTGATACTCACGACGGATACGCTTTTTCGCGCTCATCAGGCTGGCGCTTTTACCAAAAAAGATCGCCCAGGTAACCACCGATGCCAGCAACAAGCCAATCATCACGGTTTTTACCACCACGTCAGCGTGCTGATACATTCCCCAAACGGATAAGTCAGTATTCATCAGCGTGCCGACGGCACCTGTCGGCGGCAACGCAGACGGTGCGGCGCCAACCGCAGCCATAGTGGTCGTACCGGCCGCCGCTATCGGCGTCGATGCCGGTGCAGCCAACGCATTGCCTGCCATCCCCAGCAACGCGAACGCCATCAGACGATGCATAAAACCCCCGAACACGTCACCCAGCCGACGCCAGATGGATGACCTCCGTTGGTTACTCTTCTTATCAGCCGTATACACGCTGTGCCTCCACCCATCATTTTTATACAACGTTAATCTGGCGAAAATAATACCAAACCTGTAATTAATTGATAGTCGTTCTCATTTTTATTTGCGTATTTTGCCATCCCTTTTCCCCAACAGCGCCTTATTTTTTCATCGCCGTACCCGCACCGTATCGGCAACATTTTCATCTTGATGAGAAAAGCCGCCCCCCTGTCACTTCAGCCGTGATAACGTAAAGGGATGGACGCAGGGCATGTTTAAGCTACAGGTAAAGCCGAATGACGAGTAAAAAAATCGCCACCGCGCTGGTGGCCGCCGGACGCACTAAGCGGGTAACCCAAGGTGCGGTAAACCCGGTAATCCAGCGCGCTTCTTCGCTGATCTTCGACAGCGTGCAGGATAAAAAACACGCCACCGCCAATCGCGCCAAAGGCGCGTTGTTTTATGGCCGCCGCGGTACTCTGACCCATTTCGCTTTTCAGGACGCGATGACCGAGCTGGAAGGCGGTGCGGGCTGCGCACTCTATCCTTGCGGCGCAGCCGCCATCGCCAACGCGATAACGTCATTTGTTTCGGCGGGCGACCATCTGCTGGTTACCGGTTCCGCTTATGAACCGACGCAGGATTTTTGTAACAAAGTGCTGACTAAAATGAACATCAGCACCACCTTTTTCGACCCGATGATCGGTGCCGATATCGCCACGCTTATCCAGCCCAATACCCGGGTCGTGTTTTTGGAATCACCCGGTTCCATTACGATGGAAGTGCATGACGTGCCGGCGATGGTCGCGGCCATCCGTCGCGTTAACCCGGACATCGTCATCATGATCGACAACACCTGGGCTGCCGGCGTGTTGTTCCGCCCGCTTGATGTCGGCGTCGATATTTCGATCCAATCCGGCACCAAATATATCGTCGGCCACTCCGACGCCATGATTGGCACCGCCGTCGCCAACGCACGCTGTTGGGATCAACTGCGTGAACAATCCTACCTGATGGGGCAGATGGCTGACGCAGATAGCGCCTATCTGGCCAGTCGCGGCCTGCGAACGCTCGGCGTCAGATTGCAACAGCATCAGGAGAATGGCCTGCGCGTTGCACGCTGGCTGGCTGCCCGCCCGGAAGTCGCGACGGTGAACCACCCGGCGCTGCCCGGTAGCAAAGGACATGAATTCTTCGTACGGGATTTTAGCGGCAGTAATGGCCTGTTCTCATTTGTCCTGAAAGAGAAACTGAGCCGTGAGCAACTGGCCCATTATCTCGACCACTTCAGTCACTTCCGGATGGCCTACTCCTGGGGGGGATTCGAATCGCTGATTTTGGCGAACCAACCGGAAGAGCTGGCGGCGATTCGCCCGGCCGGCGGCATCGACTTTACCGGCACGCTGGTACGACTGCATATCGGCCTGGAAGATTGCGACGATTTGGAAGCCGATTTGGAAGCCGGCTTCAGGAGATTGCAGGAAATGTGACGCCACTATCCCTCCAGCCCCTTGATGCCGCTGTGGTAAGTCGGGTAAAGCGTATATGATGAACAGTAACAACGATGACAATACGTTTACCTTTTTTACCCTATCCTGATGCTCGTCTTTATCAAGATTAGGGTCTATCCCGCCAGGCATCATTGGCTCAGCCAACGGCAACCTGGCCAGCCCTATCGGGATAGGCTCTTAATGCGGCGTATTTACGCGGCAAAGGGGTTACAGCAAACCAGACAGGATGCGATATGAGTGTTGTTCATGAAATTATTCAGGCGCTATGGCGACAAGACTTTAGCGCGCTGGCCGATCCCCACGTCGTGTGGGTGATTTATGGCGTGCTTTTTACCACTCTGTTTCTGGAAAATGGCCTGCTGCCCGCCTCCTTTCTGCCCGGCGACAGCCTGCTGCTGCTGACCGGCGCCATGATAGCCAAAGGCGTGATGAGCTTCATCCCCACCATGGTGCTGCTGACCGTGGCCGCCAGTCTCGGCTGCTGGCTAAGCTACCTGCAAGGGCGCTGGTTAGGCGATACCCGGTTGGTAAAAAAATGGCTGCATCAGTTACCGGCCCACTATCACCAACGCACCCACAATCTGTTCCATCAGCATGGGCTGGCTGCACTGCTGGTTGGGCGTTTTCTGGCGTTTGTTCGCACCCTGTTGCCGACCATCGCCGGGGTATCGGGGCTTAGCAGCACCCGCTTTCAGATTTTCAACTGGCTGAGCGGCTTCTTGTGGGTCAGCGGGATTGTCACGCTGGGTTATGCGCTTAGCCATATTCCGTTGGTCAAACGTTATGAAGACCAGGTGATGACGGCGTTGTGCATCCTGCCGTTGCTGCTGCTGTTCAGCGGGCTGGTGGGGATGCTGCTGGTACTTTGGCGTAAAAGACGGGCTATGGCCTGAGAAAAACCGACGAAGCAAACAGTCTCTGTTGCTATTCCGCTGTTGCTATTCGTCTGTTGCTATTCGTCGGTAATCGCCGGTAACCGCTTTGCGGATTTGCGTGCGTTGCTCAACACCGGCGTAAAGCGGTTTAGTGACTTTCCACCACCCCGGCGCCCGAACGCAATCGCGCCACTTCATCACCCGGCGTCGCCCCGAAAAAGCGCTTAAACTCCCGGCTAAATTGCGAAGAGCTTTCATAACCGACGCGCATTGACGCCGTATTCGCCTTCAATCCGTCATGCACCATCAGCAAACGCGCCTTGTGCAACCGGTAAGACTTCAGATACTGCACCGGCGAGGTGTTGGTCACCGCTTTGAAGTTATGGTGAAACGCCGACACACTCATGTTCACTTCCAGCGCCAGCCGCTCCACACTGAGACTATCGGCATAGTGGTTTTCGATATAGCGCAACGCGCGGGCGATTTGACTGAAATGACTATAGCGATTCATCAGCGCTTGCAGCGAATCGCCGCAAGGCCCGCACAGCACATGGTAAAGGATTTCACGTACGATCCACGGCCCCAGTACTCGGGCATCGCGGGTGTTGGTCATCGCCTCCAGCAAGCGCTCCGTCGCACATAACACCGCCTCATCGAGCGGTGCGCTGCTGATGCCTGCGCTATCCGGCCGACGCTTCTCGCCACAACTGTCATCACCCATCTCAATCAGCAGGTCTTGCAGAATCGGGATATCGACCCGAATAGAAATCCCCACCAGCGGATTTTCCGGGCTGGCGAAACTTTCACATTCGAACGGCAACGGCACCGTCATCAACAAATAGTTGTCCGGGTCATACTGGAAAACCTTGTCCCCCAGATACCCCACTTTGTGTCCCTGAAAAACAATCACAATACACGGGTCATACAGCACCGGAGCCCTTGCCCCATGCTGGTCGGCATAAATAACTTTGACCTGTGGAATCGGCGTCTGACTCACGCCGTTGCCGTTGGTATGCAACATCGCCAGTTTGACTAAACGCTGGCGAGGATCGGAATTCTGCATAATAGTTACCTCTTACTGACAACGGAAATAAAGTGACACAGATGGGCGATAGAATCACCCTTTCCTCCTGATCTTTGCAGAAAAAGGCAAGACACGGCGAGAAATGAGCATTGCTGGAATCTCAGGAGAAGCCGAGAATGAAACTCATCGCCACACCATCATGGTAAGCGTGGTTTACCCTCTGCCATCTATCCCTGACTCATTCACGTTGCAGGACAAAACGCGTTATCCCGCAAGGCAACGCTCGGTTATGGGCCGGTAAGCAAGCCAATGCCACGGCAACCTAGAGAACGACGGGTATATAACAAGGAATCCGCATGAATAACACCATTGAGCTACTCAAACACCACCGTAGCGAGCGCAGTTACCTGGATAAACCTATCCCGGAAGAGGTGCTTTCCGCCATTATCGACAGTGCGCATCTGGCACCCACATCGGTGAATTCGCAGCAGGTTTCCATCGTAGTCGTCCGCAATCCGGCACGCCGTGCTCGTATCGCTGAACTGGCGGGCGGGCAGCCCTGGATTGCGCAGGCTCCGGTATTCCTCACGCTGGTGTTGGATATGCACAAAACCGCAACCGGTATTGCCATGAGCGGCAATACCCAACATGCGCACGAAAGTGTTGAAAGCATTATTTCCGGCTCGACCGATGTGGGCATCGCGCTGGGTACCTTGATCGCCGCTGCACATTCCTTTGGTCTGGGCATCGTGCCGATAGGCGGTGTGCGCCGTAATCCGCAAGCGATGATTGAACTGCTAGAGCTGCCGCCACTGACGTTTCCGGTGGTAGGGCTGGTCTTGGGTTATGTCGACCGACCAGCACACCAGAAACCACGCCTGCCGCAGGAAACCTTCCGCCATGAAGAGGTCTACCACACGGAGCCGTTGGCCACTACGATCGAACAATACAATCACACCCTGATTAACCATTGGAAGCAAACGGGACGCAACGATGGCGAGGCCTGGGGGAGTAATACCGCCAGCTACTATCAGCGCGTCTATTACCCCCATGTCCTGCCTGTGCTGTTACAGCAAGGTTTCAAACTTGATCAGTAACACTTACAAATAACATTTATCTGGATCCGCTATCCGAGCCAGTGACACTACTGTGGCCCGGTAACACTCTATAAAGGAATTCACCATGCAGAACTTTACGCTTCATACCCCGACCAAAATCCTGTTCGGCGAAGGACAAATCGCCGCACTGGCTGACCAAATCCCGGCGGACGCCCGTATCCTGATCACTTACGGCGGCGGCAGCATCAAGAAAAACGGCGTGTTCGACCAGGTGATCAACGCCCTGAAAGGCCATAACGTACTGGAGTTCTCCGGTATCGAACCGAACCCGACCTACGAAACGCTCATGAAGGCGGTTGAGATCGTTCGCAAGGAAAAAATCGACTTTCTGTTGGCGGTAGGCGGCGGTTCAGTCGCCGACGGCACCAAATTCATCGCGGCGGCGGCAAACTATACCGCGGCTGACGATCCGTGGCACATCCTGCAAACCTGGGGTGCGCAGGTAGAAACCGCCCTCCCTCTGGGCGTGGTACTGACCCTGCCGGCAACAGGCTCCGAATCCAACAGCGGCGCGGTCATTACCCGCAAGAGCAGCGGCGACAAGCAAGCGTTCATGAATCCGCTGGTATGCCCGCGCTTCGCCATACTCGACCCAGTCGTCACCTACACCTTGCCTGAGCGACAGATCGCCAACGGCGTAGTCGATGCTTTCATTCATACCGTCGAACAGTACCTGACCTACCCGGTCGACGCCAAAGTGCAGGATCGCTTCGCTGAAGGTTTGTTGCTGACGTTGATCGAAGAAGGCCCGCGCGCACTGAAAGAGCAGCAGAATTACAATGTGCGCGCCAACGTCATGTGGAGCGCCACCATGGCGCTCAACGGCCTGATCGGCGCCGGTGTACCGCAAGACTGGTCGACCCATATGCTGGGCCATGAAATCACCGCCATGCATGGTCTGGATCATGCCCAGACGCTGGCCATCGTACTGCCGGCCATGCTGAATGAACGTCGCATCCAGAAACGTGAAAAACTGCTGCAATACGCAGAGCGCGTCTGGAATCTGCGCGATGGTACGGAAGACCAGCGTATTGATGCCGCGATCGCCGCTACCCGCGCCTTCTTCGAACAAATGGGCGTGCCTACCCGCCTGTCCGACTACCAGTTGGACGGCAGTTCGATCCCGGCGCTGGTCGCGAAACTGGAAGAGCACGGTCTGACCGCGTTGGGCGAACACCAGGACATCACGCTGGACATCAGCAAACGCGTGTACGAAGCCAGCCGCTAACCGCGACGCACCGACTTTTCGACTACACTTAACACGGTGCCGCACAGACGTGCAGGCACCGTCCAAGGTGAAAAACGAGTTGAGTGTGAAAAGTGCGTTGGGTGTAACAATCATTCTGGTGTAACAACCATTCTGGTGTGAAAAACAGTCCTGATGCGCCGCCGTTTCGGCGGCGTTGTTGTCTCATCGCTACCTTGCCGCCATGCCGACAGAATCCTCCCCGGCCAGGCGCTGAAGGCGCATAACAAGGAGAACGACATGACGATGCAACCTCTGGTGAAACTGGCTGACGGCCATGTCATGCCCCAACTGGGGCTTGGCGTATGGCAAGCCAGCAATGAACAAGCGACAACCGCCGTTACCGAAGCGCTGAACGTCGGTTATCGTGCTATTGATACCGCCGCGATCTACAGAAACGAAGCGGGTGTCGGCAAAGCCTTGCAGGAAACCGCCGTTCCACGCAGCGATATCTTTATCACGACCAAGCTATGGAACAGCGACCAGGCGCACCCGCGTCAGGCGCTGGAAGAAAGCCTGCGAAAACTGCAACTGGAATACGTTGACCTGTACCTGATCCATTGGCCGTTGCCGGAACAGAATACCTATGTCGAAGCCTGGCGCGGGTTACTCAATCTCAAGGAACAGGGGCTGGCGAAAAGCGTCGGCGTCTGCAACTTCAACCCACACCATCTGCAACGCCTGAAAGAAGAAACCGGCGTGATGCCGGTCATCAACCAGATAGAACTACACCCGCTGTTCCAGCAGCGTATGCTGCACACCTGGAATACCACTCACCATATCCAGACCGAGTCCTGGAGCCCGCTGGCGCAGGGTGGAGACGGTGTATTTGACCACCCGGTGATCCACGCGCTGGCGAAAAAATACGGTAAGACGCCGGCACAAATCGTGATTCGCTGGCATCTGGACAACGGTCTGGTGGTGATCCCCAAATCCGTGACGCCGGCGCGTATTCGTGAAAACTTCGCAGTGTTTGATTTCCGACTGGAGAAAGAAGAGTTGAGTGAAATCGCCACGCTGGATTGCGGCAAACGTCTGGGGCCGGACCCTGACCAACCGCGCACCGACGCGCCGCGCAAAGACTAATACGGCACCCGTGCTTGTATCCTGCGTCACAGGCACGGGCGACGCCGTCAGGGCTGCACTACCAACTGAGCGGTCGAGCCGCGATCGGCCATTTCCAGCGTGTGGCTGTAATACAGAAACGGGAACTGCGGTGTGGAAAACTGGCCGAAATACACCAGCAGTTCCACATCATTTTCCACCCATACCGTGTCTTTCCAGCCGCTGTCTTCCGGCGGCGTCAGGCCGCCGTTGACGCTGCGTACCAAAAATGCCGCACCCTGAATATGGAAAGGCTGCGGCTGGTCGGCATGTACAATCCAGCGTTCATAGCGCCCGACCTGAGTTTGTACATCGACGCGATTCATATCCCACATGGCGCCGTTAATCCCCGGCTGGCTGTCGCCCAGGCGAAATTCGCGCGTCCGGCTGACTGCGCCGTCGATAATATTATCGGTCAACAGCCGCATCGGCAGCGTGTTGGTCACCAGCGGCAACAAGCCGGTCGGCCGCAGGGTCAATATCGCCGACGACACCAAAATCGTAGAGGGTTCGAACAAGCCGCGCAGCCGCTGCATGATGGTGGCGGACTCGCCGGCGGTCAACGTCACCTCATCGCCCTGCGACATATCAACCAGCACTTCGCGGCGCTCGCCGGGAGCCAGCGAGATTTGATTCAGCGCCATCGGCGCAGGCAAAAAACCTTGGTCATTAGCAATAAGGCTCATCGGCCGGCCATCGCTCATACGCATCACATAACGGCGGGCGTTGGACGCATTCAGCAGACGCAAACGTACCCAGCCGCGCGACACTTCCACATACGGGTTCCGGGCGCCATTCACCAACAGCGTATCGCCGATAAAACCGCCGCTGCCGGGTGGGTTGTATAGCGGCGCGCCGAAATTATCCAGCCGTTTATCCTGAATAATCAGCGGGAAATCATCCACGCCGTAATGATTGGGGATCGGCAGCGACTTACTGAGGCTATCTTCCACCAGCCACAACCCCGCCAGACCGTTATAGACATGCGACGCCATGCGATTAGGCGTGTTGGCGTGATACCAACAGGTCGCCGCCGCCTGACGTACCGGCAGCACCGGCGACCAGTCCATATTGGGCTGGATCATGCGTCCTGCGCCGCCCATCAGCGCCCCCGGTGCCTGCAAGCCGCTGACGGTCATCGACACTGGCTCATTCAGGCGGTTGCTGTAGACCAGCTTGACGTCGTCATCACTGAACACCCGCACGGTCGGGCCAAGATAGCGGCCGTTAAATCCCCACACCGGGTTTTTACGCTCACCGGAAAACGCCCAGTGCGCCCGTTGCATGGTCAGAAAGACCGGCTGCCCGCGGCGAGACTCCAGCAGCGGCGGAATAGGCAGCGGGGTTTTACTACCGCCATCGGCTCTGGCCGTCAGCGGCATTGCACCGGCACATAGCGCAATACCTGAAGCCTGAAGAAACTGACGCCGACTCAATGACATAATGACTCCAAAAACCTGTTCAATCCTTTACTCCATACCGGGCTATTATTCCGCCCGCAAGGTCACGCCGCGCATCCTCGCGCTGACTCAGCGTTTTTCAGCCGCTTCGCGTTGTGCGACTTCGGCATCCAGTTGTGCGATTTTCGCCGCCATCAGGTCATGGCAATGGGCGGCCAGTTCACGCACTTGCTCTTTGTTGTAGCCACTGCAGTCCACCGGCGGCAATAACTCAATAATCACATGGCCGTTATTCCAGCGGTTCAGCTTCACTTTATTGTGAGTGCTGGACACACAAATCGGCACCACCGGCACGCCGGCGGCAATTGCAGCATGGAACGCACCGGTCTTAAACGGCAGCAGGCCACGGCCGCGGCTGCGGGTGCCTTCCGGAAACATCCATACCGAGATATTGCGCTCTTTAATATGCTTCACCACCTGGGTGATGGTGCCATGGGCTTTGGCTCGATTATCACGATCAATCAACAGATTACCGGCCAGCCAGTACAGCGGGCCGAAAAACGGGATCCACACCAGGCTTTTCTTACCCACCGTCACGGTGCGCGGCATCACCACATTTGCCGCCGTTACCATGTCGTAGTTGTTCTGATGGTTGGCAATATAAATGCAGTTCCCCTCAACGCGCGACTCTTCCGGACAACGGATCTCCACCTTGAGGCCAAACACCACCGATAAACGCCCGAACATTCGCCCAAACCGGGAAACATGGCGGGGATCTTTGGGGGTAAACAGGCAGTACACAAAGCCGAACAGACAAACCACAACAGAAAAGACGATCACCACCAAAAACCGGAGAATAAATAACATAGCAACCTCATTAACCAACAGCCGCCGCTAGTATAGCGGCTTCGCGGTAAAACACACGGCGAACCTTGCCGCAGCAGACCGCGTGACCAACCCCAAGGCAACCATCGGACGAACGGGATATAACGAAAGGGAATCGTGACGGGAATGACCATCCCGGCATCATCCCCTCGACAGGACAGGGCGCACAGCCGAGGACCACACAGGTAACGGTCCCCAGCTTTCGCAACAAACGCTATTCTTCGCTGCCGCCGGCGCTTGCAATACCGGCCGGCGACTCGACCTCAATGCGATCGACCCGTTGTAAACCACGCGGCAGCGCCGTACCTTTGCACCCGCGGCTGGCCTGATACTTTTGCAGCTCTTCCGGGCGTAGCGAGTACTTGCGCTTACCGGCATACAAGGTAACGGACGATTGCGGCGCGATAGCCATCAGCCACAATATCCGATCATCGCCGCTGGCCAGTTGCGCCGCCGGGATCGAGACAATCTTGTTGCCCTTCCCTTTGGATAACGCCGGCAGGTCGGCGACCGGGAACAGCAATAGACGGCCGGCCGCAGTAATGGTCAGCAGCAGCTCATCATCACGCTGCAACTCCAGCGGCGGCAGAACACGCGCATGGTCCGGCAGGGTCAACACCGCTTTCCCTACCCGGTTACGCGCCACCAGATCGGCAAAGGTACAAATAAAGCCGTAACCGGCGTCGGAAGCCAGCAGCAACCGCTGGTTATCCGCCGCCATCAGCACCTGCTCGATGGTAGCGCCCGGCGGCAGCGTCAGCTTACCGGTCAACGGCTCGCCCTGACCGCGTGCCGACGGCAACGTCAGCGGATCGAGCGCATAGCTGCGCCCGGTGGAATCCATAAAGACTACCGGCTGATTACTCTTGCCGCGGGCGGCGGCGCGGTAAGCATCGCCCGCCTTGTAACTCAGGCCGGACGGATCGATGTCGTGGCCTTTAGCGCTACGCACCCAACCCATTTCCGACAGCACGATGGTCACCGGTTCAGACGGCGACAGGTCATGCTCGCTCATGGCTTTGGCTTCACCGCGTTCATGCAGCGGTGAACGGCGATCATCGCCGTAGGCTTTGGCGTCTTCCTGAATCTCTTTTTTCAGCAGGGTGTTCATCTTGCGTTCCGACGCCAGCAACGCCTGAATCTGGTCGCGCTCTTTCGCCAGTTCATCCTGCTCGCCGCGAATCTTCACCTCTTCCAGTTTGGCCAGATGACGCAGTTTCAATTCCAGAATGGCTTCAGCCTGGGTATCGCTCAGGCCGAATTTCGCCATCAACACCGGTTTCGGTTCATCTTCGTTACGGATGATATGAATCACTTCATCGATATTCAGGAACGCAATCAACAACCCTTCCAGAATATGCAGGCGCTTGAGCACCTTATCCAGCCGGAAGTTCAGCCGACGGCGCACGGTATCGCGGCGGAACGTCAGCCATTCGGTCAGGATTTCCCGCAGTCCTTTCACGGCGGGGCGGCCATCCAGACCGATCATGTTCATGTTGATGCGGTAGCTTTTTTCCAGATCGGTGGTCGCGAACAAATGGTTCATCACCTGATCGAAGTCGATGCGGTTGGATCGCGGCACCAGCACCAGCCGGGTCGGATTCTCATGGTCGGATTCGTCGCGCAAGTCGTCGATCATCGGCAACTTCTTGGCCCGCATCTGACTGGCGATCTGCTCCAGCACCCGCGCACCCGATACCTGGTGCGGCAGCGCGGTGATCACCACACTGCCGTCCTCTTTCTTCCATACTGCCCGCATACGCACCGAGCCGCGGCCGCTTTCGTACATTTTGCGGATCTCGTCGCGCGGGGTGATGATTTCCGCATCGGTCGGGAAATCCGGCCCCTGTACGTGACGCAGCAGCGCCTCCAGCGACGTGTCCGGCTCGTCGATCAATGCCATCGCCGCCGCCGCCACTTCACGCACGTTATGCGGCGGAATATCGGTCGCCATGCCGACCGCGATGCCGGTAGTACCGTTGAGCAGAATGTTGGGCAAGCGGGCAGGCAGCATTTTCGGCTCCTGCAACGTACCGTCAAAGTTCGGCACGTAATCCACCGTGCCTTGTCCCAGCTCGCCCAGCAGCACTTCGGCATACTTCGACAAGCGGGATTCGGTATAACGCATGGCGGCGAACGACTTGGGATCATCCGGCGCCCCCCAGTTACCCTGGCCGTCCACCAGCGGGTAACGATAGGAGAAGGGTTGCGCCATCAGCACCATCGCCTCGTAACAGGCGCTGTCGCCGTGCGGGTGGTATTTACCCAGCACGTCGCCCACCGTACGGGCAGATTTCTTGAATTTGGCGCTGGCGTTCAGCCCCAGTTCAGACATTGCGTACACGATACGACGCTGAACCGGCTTGAGGCCGTCGCCGATAAAGGGGAGCGCCCTGTCCATGATGACGTACATGGAGTAGTTCAGATAGGCGTTCTCAGTAAACGTGTGCAGCGCAAGACGCTCTGCGCCGTCATGAGTCATGTCACTCATTAATAATCCTTAAACCGTGGCGTATGGCCATGTTCAAAAAAACTCGCTTATTTTTAGGTGATGAGCCACGCGGTGCAGCAACCTCATGCCGAGTTTGCTTTCCAGCCGCCCAGCGCCCGGCTGATCCCGGACGCGGTCTGCCCAGGCTGTCCGGCAGCGGCGGTGACGGACCCGCTGTCCACCACCGCGACAAATGCCTGCATCTCTTCCAGCGTGATTTTCATCATGCCCCGGCGTCAGACGTCAAGCTCTGCCTTATCGCCCTTCTCCTGCAACCAGTTGCGGCGATCTTCGGAGCGTTTTTTCGCCAGCAGCATATCCATGGTCGCCAGCGTCTGCTCAATGTCCTGCTCATTAATCGTGAGCTGCACCAGACGACGCGTATTCGGGTCGAGTGTGGTTTCGCGCAGTTGCATCGGGTTCATTTCGCCCAACCCTTTGAAACGCTGGACGTTAGGCTTGCCTTTCTTGCGTTTGAGCTGTTCCAGAATGCCCGCTTTCTCTTCTTCATCCAGCGCGTAGTACACCTCTTTACCGAGGTCGATACGGTAGAGCGGCGGCATGGCGACATGCACATGCCCCCCCTGCACCAACGCGCGGAAATGGCGCACGAACAACGCGCACAGCAGCGTGGCAATGTGTAGCCCGTCCGAATCCGCATCCGCCAGAATACAGATCTTGCCGTAACGCAGTTGGCTCAGGTCGTCGCTGTCCGGATCGATACCGATCGCTACCGAAATATCATGCACTTCCTGCGATGCCAGCACTTCATCCGACGAGACTTCCCAGGTATTGAGGATCTTCCCCTTGAGCGGCATGATCGCCTGGTATTCACGATCGCGCGCCTGTTTGGCGGAGCCGCCCGCTGAATCCCCTTCCACCAGGAACAACTCGGTCTTGCTCAGATCCTGCGAGGTACAATCCGCCAGCTTGCCGGGCAGCGCCGGACCGCTGGTCAGTTTCTTACGCACCACTTTCTTGGCGGCGCGCATACGCCGCTGGGCGCTGGAGATAGCCATCTCCGCCAACTGTTCCGCCGCCTGTACGTTCTGGTTCAGCCACAGGCTAAATGCATCTTTAACCACGCCGGAAACGAACGCCGCCGACTGGCGCGACGATAACCGCTCTTTGGTCTGACCGGCGAACTGCGGGTCCTGCATCTTCAGCGATAGCACATAAGCGCAACGCTCCCAGATGTCTTCCGCGCTGAGCTTGACGCCGCGCGGCAGCATATTGCGGAATTCGCAAAATTCACGCATCGCATCCAGCAACCCTTGTCGCAATCCGTTGACGTGAGTCCCGCCTTGCAGGGTCGGAATCAGGTTAACGTAGCTTTCCGTCAGCAACTCGCCGCCTTCGGGCAACCATAACAGCGCCCACTCTACCGCTTCGGTATCGCCGGGAATCGCGGCGACGAACGGTTTCTCCGGCAGCGTCGGCAGCCCGTTGACGGCTTCGCACAGGTAATCGCTCAGGCCGCCCTGATAACACCAGCGTTGTTCGGTATCGTTCACGCCGTCTTTAAAGACGATTTCCACACCGGGACACAACACCGCCTTGGCTTTCAGCAGATGCGTCAGGGACAACACGGAAAAGCGCGGGCTGTCGAAGAAGCTCACATCAGGCCAAAACCGTACCCGGGTGCCGGTGTTGCGGCGCCCACAGGTGCCGGTTACCGTCAGATCCTGTACTTTGTCGCCATTTTCAAAAGCGATGTCGTAGACCTGACCGTCGCGACGTACCGTCACTTCCACCCGAGTGGACAGCGCGTTGACCACGGAAATCCCTACGCCGTGCAGGCCGCCGGAAAACTGGTAGTTCTTGTTGGAAAATTTGCCCCCGGCATGCAGGCGGCACAGGATCAGCTCAACGGCGGGGACCCCCTCTTCCGGGTGGATGTCCACCGGCATACCGCGCCCATCGTCAATCACTTCCAGCGATTGATCGGGATGCAGAATCACATCAATGCGACGAGCGTGGCCAGCCAGCGCTTCGTCGACGCTGTTATCAATCACCTCTTGTCCCAGATGGTTGGGACGGGTGGTATCGGTGTACATCCCCGGACGGCGGCGCACCGGCTCCAGCCCGCTGAGGACTTCAATCGCATCAGCGTTATAACTTGATTGCGTCATGGTTAGAATGAATATTGTCGTTGTTTGAAAGTTAGACGGTATTCCGCGATTATACGTGGCGCCGGCAACACGCCAAGCGTCGATTATCAGGATGAAAACGCCGTCAAAGCATGTTGACCCGCCCGATATGACGGAATACGGGTGATGATGAGCGCCGTCCGGTCATCGCGACGACGCCAGGATGACTCAGTCTGCCGAGAGCCCGAGGAAGTCGATAATCGGCGCAAAGTAGTGTTCGAACCCTACAAACGCGTGATTACCGCCGGACTCTACCGTTTGACGACAAGCGGTGTAATAGGCCACAGCCTGACGATAGTCCAGCACGTCATCCCCGGTCTGCAGCAGGCACCACAGCAAATCCGGAGATTCCAGCGGCTCGACCTGCATCACCTTGAGATCATAAATGTGCCGTGACTCTAACACATATTGCTCGCCGGTGTAGGGGTTACGCTGTTCTCCCAGGAAATCGAGCAACAGCTCATAAGATCGCACCGCCGGGTTGACCACCACCGCCGGCAAACGAAAACGTTGGGATAACCAGGTCGCGTAATAACCGCCCATGGACGAACCGACCAGACCGAGCGGCCGTCCGGCTCGCTCCATCACCAGTTGTTCCACCATTTCCGCCGCATCCGCCGGGTAAGGCGGCAATTGCGGCACCAACATGTCAATCTGGGGGTGGTGCTCCGCCAGCCACCGCTGCAACGCCGTGGCTTTGGCTGACAAAGGCGAACTGTTGAAACCGTGAAGATAAAGCAGGGTGGGCATCAGTAACCGTCCGAATCCATATCCGGCAAAAATTCATTACCATCAAGACGGCATACCTGGGTTTCCACTCCGCCATCCGGCAATAGTTCCAGATAGCGCCAGCCGGGTGCGACATTATCAATGGTGAAATTGGTGCAGTGCGGTTTGAATTGTACGCAAGTCGATGGCGTCGCCAGCAGGCGGCGGCCGTTCCAGTATAGATCCATTTCCTGATGAATATGGCCGCACAATACGGTACGCACCTGCGGGAAGCGCACCAGCAACGCGTCCAGACTGTGAGCATTGCGCAGGCTATGTTGATCAAGCCAGGTACAACCTGACGGTAACGGATGATGGTGTAGCATCAGTAACGTATGACGCGCCGGCTGACTGAGCAGGCTGCGCTCCAGCCACTCCAGTTGGTATTCGCTCAGCTCGCCGTGCGGTACGCCGAACACCTGACTATCTAGCAGGATGACCTGCCAGTGATCGCCCAGCAGCACATGTTTGGAAGGTACGATACCCGAACGCGCCAGCACATCCACCATGGCGGGTTGAAAGTCATGGTTGCCGGGCAACCAGACACAAGGCGCATTAAAACGACGGATACCATGAGCAAAATGCGTGTACGCGTCCTGCGTATGGTCCTGCGCCAAATCTCCGGTGGCGGTAATCAAATCAACATCAAGTTGCTGTGCCGCGATGGCCGCCAGCACCGCCTGATAGCTGCGGTAAGTATTCACGCCGAGCAGAGTCCCCTGCTCGTCGGCAAAAAGGTGGGTATCTGTTATTTGTAAAATCCTGATTCTGGCCCCACGCGCCACAGGAAGTGTCAACAGGCTTTCCAAATAGTGTCCTTGGGTCTTTGCAATCTGCCTAACAAATCTTCTCTACCCTTAAATACCCCACATGCAGCAAAGCGACCAACGCCCCTGCAATCTAAAGGATGGCGGATATATGTCTAGTGAACGGGAACCGACATTGAACCACACGCCAGGCAATATCTTAGCCAGTCGGCAAGAAACTGATTAATTTGATGCTTTTCGTCACGCTGATGTAACTTCTTATTCGGATAATCATAACGTGCCTTAAAGCGGAAGATCTGCTGACTGGAACACACTTCCGCAACCATCGCATCGTAATATAAGCGCACCACCAGCGTCGGCAGGCTCCAGTAACTGACTGACGGCGCAATTTGTTGAATCTCCACCAGCGCGGTATAGCGGGTAGACTCAAGAATAGTTAAACGATAACGCGCGTTATGGACCTGATACACCACCGCTGCGCCCACCTCTTCATTACGGGGCAGCAAACGGCGCAATTGTGCGAAGTTGACTTCGCTCAACCGCATCATTTCCGGGAAATCCGGGGTATAGCGCTTCATCATCCATCCACCCAGGCTTTTTTTAATGTCTCATGGTGCAGTGCCAACCATTGCAAGGCAATGACAGAGGCGGCGTTGTCAATAATGCCCTGTTCCACCCACTGATAGCTCTGTTCACGGCTGACCACATGTACGCGGATATCCTCGTTCTCTTCCGCTAACCCGTGAATACCGCTGGCGGTGCGGGAATCCACTTCGCCGACCCAAATAGCCAGGCGCTCGCTGGTGCCGCCGGGGCTGGCCAGATAACTGAGCGCCGGATGACAACGCCGCACCACCAATCCGGCTTCTTCCTGCGCTTCACGACGCGCGACCTCTTCCTGACTTTCGCCCGGTTCAATCATGCCGGCCACCAGTTCGAACAACCATGGCGACGCGCTGGTATCGTAAGCGGCGATCCGAATCTGTTCGATCAACACCACCTCGTCGCGTACCGGATCATAAGGCAGCAGTACGACGGCATGACCACGCTCCAGAATTTCCCGGCTCACTTCATCACTCATACCGCCGTTAAACAGACGGTGACGAAAGCGGTAACGTTGTAGTGAAAAAAAACCCTTATAGAGCGTTTCGCGTGCAATAATTTCTACATCATCTTTGGCAAAAGTACCGGGATGTGTATCTGAGGACGCCATAAACTTAACTCCTGTGGACAACACGGCAGGTAAGCCATTTGTTGTGTGGCGAAAACGTGGACAGACATTCCCCGTTTTGTGCAATATTCACCATGCAATCGTGCCAGCCCGATACGGATAATCAGGCACGGAAAAGTCTACCAGCAAGAATGAGGCGCTCCGGAGAGTAACGCAATGTCTTTGCGCCCCCTGGAACGGCATCTTGCCGGGGCAGTCACCGACACGCTGCCGGGCATTGTGCCCAAACCCAAACCGCTAAGTAAAATAGGCTTTTGGGATAACCGCAAGGAAAAGATGGCACAATCAGCCACCTAATTCGATTGGCCGATTCTGATAGAATCGGCAGGTATATCGTCTCCAGATGGCGCAACCCAAAAACTTTGCTGCACAACAAGGAATGCAAATGAAGAAACTGCTCCCACTTCTCATCAGCCTGAGTCTGGGTGGATTTACTGCCGCCAGTCAGGCAGAAGACCTGTTACAGGTTTATCAGCAGGCTAAAACGACCAATCCGGATTTACGCAGCGCCGCCGCCACCCGAGACGCGGCTTTTGAGAAAATTAATGAAGCGCGCTCTTCCTTGCTGCCTCAACTGGGTTTAGGCGCCGACTACACCTACAACAGCGGCTACCGCGACCGCAAAGACATTAACAGCAATGCGACCAGCGCTTCGCTGCAGCTCACCCAGTCAATCTTTAATATGTCGCTGTGGCGTGCCTTGACGCTGCAGGAAAAACAGGCCGGTATTCAGGACGTCAGCTATCAAACCTCCCAGCAGACGCTGTTGCTGAACACCGCAACCGCCTACTTCAACGTACTGCGCGCTATCGACTCGCTGTCTTACGTTAGCGCACAAAAACAGTCGATCTACCGCGAACTGGATCAAACCACTCAGCGTTTCAACGTCGGTTTGGTTGCCATCACCGACGTACAGAACGCGCGTGCCCAGTATGACAATGTGCTGGCGAGCGAAGTGACCGCCCGCAACAATCTGGATAACACCATGGAAACCCTGCGCCAGGTAACCGGTCAATTCTATCCGCAACTGGCGGGGCTGAATATTGACCGCTTCGCGCCGCAGAAACCCGACGCGGTGAACAGCCTGCTGAAAGAAGCGGAAAACCGTAACCTCAGCCTGTTGTCCGCCAGACTGAGCCAGGACTTGGCACGCGAGCAGATTCGCTCGGCGGAAAGCGGCCATATGCCGACACTGAACCTGACGGCATCCACCGGCGTCACCAACACCAACTACTCCGGTTCCAACGCGGTCGGCAACAATTTTAACGACACCTACGTGGGCCAGAATCAGGTCGGTCTGAGCTTCTCGTTACCGATCTACAGCGGCGGCGGCACTTCATCCAGAGTGCAACAGGCGCAGCACAGCTTTGTCGCTTCCAGTGAGAACATGGAAAGCGCGCACCGTTCGGTGATCCAGACGCTGCGTTCCGCACATAACAACATTTCCTCCTCCATCAGTAGCGTTAACGCTTACAAACAGGCGGTAGTCTCTGCACAGAGCTCGCTGGATGCGATGGAAGCCGGTTATCAGGTGGGTACCCGTACCATCGTTGATGTGCTGGACGCCACCACCACGCTGTACAACGCCAAACAGCAATTGTCCGGCGCACGTTATGACTATCTGATTAACCAGTTGAACCTCAAGCAAGCGCTCGGTACGTTGAATGAAGACGATCTGCGTACGCTGAACACCATGCTGGGTAAACCGGTTTCTACGTCTGCCGCCATCGGCGACGATGCGCCGGCACCGGCCGCAACCCCGGTCACGGCCAAAACCCCCGCCAAGGCCAAGCCCTAGTCGTATTACAGGGGAACCCGCTCGGTTCCCCTGTTTTATGGCGGCGGTAGGTAAACGGCGTTTTGTTTTCCCAAGGCGTCGGAGCTTTACAAGCCGCTCGCCCTTCTCCTATGCTTAACCACGCTTTATACCTGCATACTTATTATTAACATGATGGGCATGATGCCCTTTTCCCCCTGGGACTAACCGATGAAAAGAACATCAGACATTAACCACGCTCGTTTTCGTAAACGCTGGGGTTACCGCATTGCCCCCATGGCGTTGGCGGTCAGTACCGTGTTCATCCTCGCCGGCTGCGAAAAATCCGATGAAACCGTCTCGCTCTATCAGAATGCGGACGATTGTTCCCGTGCCAATCCATCGATGAAAGATCAGTGCAGCGCCACTTATAACAACGCGTTAAAAGAGGCGGAAAGAACCGCGCCCAAATACGCCACGCGTGAAGAGTGCGTGGCGGCATTCGGCGAAAGCCAGTGCACCCAGTCAGGTTCAGGTTCAGGTTCAAGTACCACGGCCAGTGCCGCGCCGCAGCAAAGCGGTAGTTTTTGGATGCCGCTCATGGCTGGGTTCATGATGGGGAAACTGATGGGCGGCAACAATTTTGCCCAACAACCGGTCTTCCGTCCGAATACACCCAATAATCCGGCCAGCGGCAGCTATGTGGATGCCAGCGGTAAAAGCTACGGCGCTACGACCGGGCAGAACATCAGCGTTCCTAAAGACACACTGACGCCCAAACCGACCTCCAGCGTTAAGCCATCCAGCATCACCACCACCCGAGGCGGCTTTGGCGACACGGTGAATAAACTCAATAGCACGCCGGCGGCCAATATGACCGACAATCGGGATAAAGATCGTGCCGCAAACAGTTCCACCAGCGGCACCGGCTCCCGCTCAACCAGCAGTGAAACGCCGATTCGTCGCTCCTTTGGGGGATAAGGTCGCCTGCTATGAAACGTATTGCGATTAACGAACGCCCGAACTGGCGGGAAAAAGCGGCTGAATATGGCTTCAGCTTCCACACTCTGTATGGCGAGCCCTACTGGTGTGAAGACGCCTGTTACCAGTTTACGCTGGCGCAAATTGAAGAGCTGGAAGAGACTACCGCCGAACTGAACCAGATGTGTCTGCAGGTGGTCGATAAAGTGGTCAACAGCGAAGCGCTGCTGACCAAATTCCGAATTCCCCGCCACACCTGGGACTTCGTGCGCGGTTCCTGGCTATCGCGTCAGCCTGCGCTGTACGCGCGGCTGGATCTGGCTTACGACGGCAAGCACCCGGCAAAATTACTGGAAAATAACGCCGATACGCCAACCTCTTTGTACGAGTCGGCATTCTTTCAGTGGATCTGGCTGGAAGATCAGATTCAGGCTGGCCACTTGCCGCCGAATGCCGATCAATACAATAGCCTGCAGGAAAAGCTGATCGAACGTTTTGAGTATCTGCGTACCCATCACGGTTTCGGCCGTATGCATTTCACCTGCTGTCGGGATACGGAAGAAGATCGCGGGACGGTTCAGTATCTGCAAGACTGTGCGCAGGAAGCGGGCATTCCGAGTCAGTTCCTGTACATCGACGAGATTGGTCTGGGAGATCGCGGTCAATTTACCGATTTGCAGGACAACACCATCGGTAACCTGTTCAAACTCTATCCGTGGGAGTTCATGCTACGCGAAACCTTCTCCACCAAGCTGGCGGACGCCGGGGTACGCTGGCTGGAGCCGGGCTGGAAAAGCGTGCTTTCCAACAAAGCGTTACTGCCGCTGTTATGGCAGATGTTCCCAAACCATCCCAACCTGCTGCCGGCCTATTTCACCGAAGACAACCCGCCGGCCATGAGTGACTACGTAGTCAAACCGCTATTTTCCCGCGAAGGTGCCAACATCCAGATTTATCGGCAAGGTGAACAGGTAGCAGCGGTGGACGGCCCCTACGGCGAGGAAGGTTCCATCGTGCAACAATTCCATCCGCTGCCCAGATTTAACGACAGCTATACGCTGATCGGCAGTTGGCTGGTGGGCGACACCCCTTGCGGTATCGGGCTACGGGAAGACCGGGAACTGATTACTCAGGATTTGTCCCGCTTCTATCCGCATATCATTCTGGATTAATGCCCACGACTGGCCGCAATCATGCTTATCGCCCTGACGGGCGATAAGTTTTTTCCCGCCTTACCCCACCTGCACCGACATCATGCTGAGCGAGCCCATCACAATGCCGTCCGTCGGCGTGCAAACCGGTTCCTGACCATTCCAGCTACCTAATACGTACAACAGCGGCAGGAAATGATCCGGCGTCGGATTAGACAACGCGGCATCATTATGCTGCATGAAGTTCACCAACGGATGCTCCGCCGCATCGCCCCGCCAGTCGAGATGACTACGGACAAAATCGTTGAACGACGTCGCCCAGCTATAGGGGGAACCATCGCCGTTCCACTTGATCATCCGCAGGTTATGTACCACGTTGCCGCTGGCGACGATCATAATGCCTTCATTCCGCAACGCCGCCAGTTTGCGGCCCAGTTCATAGTGATAAGCCGGCGGTTTGGTGCCATCAATGCTGAGCTGTACTATCGGAATATCCGCTTGCGGATAAACCTTAATCAGTACCCCCCAGGTGCCGTGATCCAATCCCCACTCCTGATGATCCGCATATACCGACACCGGCGCCAGTATCTCCTGCACCCGTTTAGCCACGTCTGGTGCGCCAGGCGCAGGATACTGGGTGTCGAATAATGCCTGGGGGAAACCGCCGAAATCATGAATGGTGCGCGGCTTGCTCATCGCCGTCACCGCCGTACCGCGGGTATACCAATGTGCGGATACCGCGACAATCGCTTTCGGGCGCGGCAGGGTTTCGCCCAGTTTACGCCAGGCCTGTGTGTATTCATTTTCATCCAGCGCATTCATGGGGCTACCATGGCCGAGAAACAGTGCCGGCATCCGGGAAGAACTCATAGAGGTATCCTTAGTAATCGTGCAGGTATAAGTACCGATGGGGATTACTTTACCTCTACCGAGTTATCGATACAGTCGGATTCCCATGATGATGATTGTCAATAAATTTGACGTTTCCCAATACCGCGGATTGACGGTATAAAAAAACCCCGCCGAGTGGCGGGGTTTCTGAAAGAGTGAAGTTGACCGATAAGCCGGGTTCTGTCGTGGACAGCCATTCATCTAGGCCAGAACTCGCGCGCTGGCTCAAGCAGCCTACCCGGGTTCAGTACGGGCCGTACCATGTGAACCCCTATTTGGCCTTGCTCCGGGTGGAGTTTACCGTGCCACGGACTGTTGCCAGCCGCGCGGTGCGCTCTTACCGCACCCTTTCACCCTTACCTGATCCCACTTGCGTGGGCCATCGGCGGTTTGCTCTCTGTTGCACTGGTCGTGGGTTTCCCCCCCAGGCGTTACCTGGCACCCTGCCCTATGGAGCCCGGACTTTCCTCCCCTTCATCTGTCTCCCCCTAACGGAGGACGGCAATGAAGCGGCGACTGTCTGGTCAACTTCGGCGCGGATGATAGGACAAATCGTCCTACTTGTCATCTTCCGATTCACCGTCACCGTTTTCTTGTTCCAGCACGTAGCGGTAAAGCGCATTTTTTTTCACGCCGTGGATCTCCGCCGCCAGCGCCGCCGCTTTCTTCAGCGGCAACGCCGCCCGCAACAGGTGCAGAGTACGCAAGGCCGCCGCAGACAGCGCCTCTTCGTCAGGCTGGTGCCCTTCCACAATCAGCACCATTTCGCCTTTGCGACGGTTGTCATCCTGTTGTACCCAGGCCAGCAGTTCCGCTACCGGCGCGCCGTACAACGACTCCCAGGTTTTGGTCAGTTCCCGCGCCAGAACCACATAACGCGTCGGCCCCCAGACCTCGACCATATCCTGCAGGCTATCCAGCAATCGGTGCGTTGATTCATAGAAAATCAATGTACGCGGCTCTTCCAGCAGGTCGCGCAGCGTGTCTTTGCGCGCTTTGGTCTTGGCGGGCAGGAACCCTTCATAGCAAAAGCGATCCGACGGCAAGCCGGCGGCGGACAACGCCGTAATCGCCGCACAAGGCCCCGGCAGCGGCACCACGCGCACGCCGGCTTCGCGACAACGGCGCACCAAGTGATAACCGGGGTCGTTAATCAGCGGCGTACCGGCATCCGACACCAGCGCAATGCTCATGCCTTGTTGCAATCGTGCCAGCAATTGTTCCGCCTTTTGCTGCTCATTGTGGTCATGGAGTGCGAACAAGCGCGCATTAATCGCGAAATGTTGTAACAATAAACCGGTATGACGGGTATCTTCTGCGGCAATAAGATCAACCTGTTGCAACACCGTCAGCGCTCGCTGCGTGATATCCGCCAGATTGCCGATGGGCGTGGGAACAATGTAAAGCGTGGAGGCGGAAATCTGAGCTTGTTGGTCTTGATTCATTGTTTCATCCGGTTTGCCGATTTAATATTGAGCATCGTTAAAACATCACTGGATACAGTATGCTTCCGTTAAATTCTGTCCGTACCCATGCAGGCCGCTTGGTTCCTGTCATGCTGGCGGCACTGTTTCTCGCCGGCTGCCCCAGCCAAGCCCCACAAAGTCCCGCAACTCAGCAACGCGTAGAGGGCAAAGCCGGCGCATCCTCCGATTACTACCTGCAGCAGATGCAGCAAAGTAGTGATGATAGCAAGGCTGACTGGCAATTACTTGCGATTCATGCCTTGATTCAGGAGGGGAAACTGCCTCAGGCCGGCGACCAGTTAGGTACGCTGCCGTCCCAACTTGGCGACAAACAGCGCCAGGAACAACGCCTGCTCACCGCTGAACTGGCGGTCGCCCAGAACGACATGAACGCCGCCAACACCATGCTGGCGCAACTGGACGTGAAATCGTTGTCGCCCCAACAGCAGGAACGCTACTTCCAGGCACAAATCAAAGCCGCACAGGATCGCACGTCGCTGACGTTGATCCGTGCGTATATCGGGCTTGAGCCGTTGCTGCAAGGGGATGCCCACCAGCGTAATATCGATCAAACCTGGACTGCGCTGACCCGCCTTAGTCAGCAGGATCTCAGCTCGATGGTCATCAACGTCGACGAAAATACCCTGCAAGGCTGGCTGGATCTGCTGAACCTCTGGCAGACGAAAGCGCAGGTTCCCTCCGATCTGCAAGCGGCCATAGAAGACTGGAAGAAACGTTACCCACGCCACCCGGCGGCTAAACAACTGCCGTCGCAATTAGGTGGTACGCCGCCTGCGGCGGCGGCTCCGACTACCGGAGAAACCGCCCCGATGGGCGGTAACGCCATCGCGTTGCTGTTGCCGTTAAACGGACAGGCGCAAGCATTCGCCAACGCTATTCAGCAAGGGTTTAGCGCCGCCAGAAGCGGCCAGGCTTCGCTGGCGATGCCGGCCCAGTTGGCGCAGGCAGCCAATAACGCAGCAGCGGCGACGCCGGGAACGCCGGCCGTACCGTCGCCAGCGTTGAGCACGCCGTCCGCCGTTTCGCCAACGCCTGCAGCAACAACAACCGTCATGCCGACGCTAACGGCTGCGACCGCCGGTACGATTCCGGTGAAAGTCTATGACACCTCGAATCAGGCACTGGCTAATGTGATTGCTCAGGCGCAGAAAGACGGCGCTACCACCATCGTCGGGCCGCTGCTCAAAAACGAGGTGGAACAGTTGCCGGGGCTTAACCCTTCACTGAATGTGCTGGCGCTGAATCAACCGGAGCACATCCAGCCGAATCCGAATATCTGCTATTTCGCGCTATCGCCGGAAGATGAGGCAGCCGACGCGGCACAATTCATCCACAAACAGGGCAAACAGCACCCGCTGATTCTGGCGCCGCGCGGCAATCTGGGAGACCGGGTGGTAGCGGCATTTGCCAAGTCCTGGCAACAACAGTCCGGCGGCGTGGTATTACAACAACGCACCGGCAGCATGTATGACCTGAAACAAGCGATCAACAGCGGTGCGGGCATTCCGTTAAATGGTCAGCCGGTTATCACGGCGGCATCTGCGCCGCAGCCCTCGACCACGGTTGGCGGCCTGACCATACCGAATCAGGCGCCGCCGATAGCGGCCGTCACCAGCGACGGCAACGTGGATGCGATTTATATCATCGCAACGCCAGACGAACTGGCCTTGCTCAAACCCATGATCGACATGCGCAACAAGGGGGCGTCGCGCCCGGCGCTCTACGCCAGCTCACGTAGTTATCAGGCAGGTCTGGGGCCGGATTTCCGGTTTGAAATGGAAGGACTACAGTTTAGCGATATCCCATTACTGACCGGCGCCAGCCCGGCATTAATGCAGCAAGTCAGTACCCAGTTCCGCAACGACTATTCGCTGGTTCGACTGTTCGCCATGGGGATGGATGCCTGGAAACTGGCCAGCGACTTTGCGCAATTGCACCAACCGGGAAGTTCTCTCTCGGGTGCAACCGGTATACTCAGCGCCTCGTCGGATTGCGTCGTCAACCGTAAACTTACCTGGCTGCAGTTCCGTCAGGGACAACTGGTGCCAGCCTCCTGAATCGGCGCATCACTGGCGGGCGCTACGAACAATTGGCCCGATGCCATCTTGAACGCGCCGGGCTGATTTTTGTCGCATCCAACGTGACGGTTCGCGGGGGTGAACTGGACCTGATAATGCGCGATGGCGATATCCTGGTATTTATTGAGGTACGTTACCGCCGTAATCACGATTTTGGCGGTGCAGCAGCCAGTATTACCCGGCAAAAGCAGCGCTCGTTACTGCATGCCGCGGCGGTATGGTTAGCCCGTCAGGGTGCCAGTCTTGATTCCACGGATTGTCGTTTCGACGTACTGGCCATAACCGGCTCGCAGGTGGAATGGTTGCCCAATGCATTTGGACAATCTGATTAACGCCATGATTTTTAACTTCAAAACAGGTTAACAGAACGTGCTCGATAGAATTAAAGTCTGTTTCACTGAAAGCATTCAAACACAGATTGCGGCGGCGGAAGCGTTACCTGACGCCATTTCACGCGCCGCTCTGGCAATGGTGCAATCGCTGCTCAATGGCAACAAAATTCTGTGCTGTGGTAACGGTACGTCTGCCGCCAACGCACAGCATTTTGCCGCCAGTATGATTAATCGTTTTGAAACCGAACGTCCTAGTCTGCCTGCGATCGCACTTAATGCCGATAATGTGGTCTTAACCGCTATCGCCAATGATCGCTTGCATGAAGAAGTCTATGCCAAGCAAGTGCGGGCGCTGGGACAGGCCGGCGATGTATTGCTGGCGATATCCACGCGCGGCAACAGCCGTGATATCGTCAAAGCCGTCGAAGCCGCCGTTACGCGGGATATGACCATTGTCGCCCTGACCGGCTACGATGGTGGCGAACTGGCCGGCTTATTAGGCCAACAGGATGTGGAGATTCGCATCCCGTCGCATCGCAGCGCCCGTATTCAGGAAATGCATATGCTAACCGTCAACTGTTTGTGCGATTTGATTGATAACACACTTTTTCCACACCAGAACGATTAAGGAGCACCCCATGAGGATCTACTCTTGCATTGCCGTGCTGTCTGCCTGTCTGATGCTGCAGGGTTGTATTGGCGCCGTCGCGATTGGTAGCGCGGCAGTTGCAACCAAATCCGCGACCGATCCAAGGACAGTCGGTACTCAGGTCGATGACGGGACGCTGGAGGTTAGGGTATCCAACGCACTGAGTAAGGACACGCAGTTAACCAAAGAAGCACGGATCTCCGTGACCGCCTATCAGGGTAAAGTCCTGCTGACCGGCCAATCTCCCTCAACGGAACTGGCAAATCGGGCCAAACAGATTGCGATGGGCGTTGAAGGCACCACCGAAGTTTACAACGAGATTCGCAAAGGTACGCCAATCTCACTGGGTACCGCCTCAATGGATACCTGGATAACCACCAAAGTGCGTTCTCAGTTGCTGGCTAGCGATACGGTGAAATCATCTAACGTGAAAGTGACCACCGAAAACGGCGAAGTCTTCCTGTTGGGCCTGGTCACCCGTCGGGAAGCGACATCGGCAGCCCAAATCGCCAGCAAGGTGGGGGGTGTCAAACACGTGACGACCGCCTTCGTCTATCTTGATTAATTGATCCTGCTTTTCATGGCGGCCGTTATTGATTGGCCGCCACATCCACCAACGGCACGATGTCTCCCGATGGCACGCTTTTAATCACACCCCCGTCATACTTCAGGTTGCAGTATAGCTCATGGATTGTTCATCACTTCGGTGCTGTTCCACCGACCGGCGGCGATAACAGCCAAATACTACGTCGTGCGTCAACACGGATATCAACATCGGCCTGCCGTGACGACGCTCCCGTCAGCAACGGTGTAAAACCCGCCTGTCGAATAGCGGCCTGATAACGGGAAACGCCTATGGCTTGCTCGGCTTGCAGCATCAACGGTATCAGCGGGCTGCTATCCCGGCGCTCTTGTGTCATCGCTTTATACGGCCAGGGGCGTGATTCATCCAGATAGGGAGCCATGAAATCCAGTGCCGATAATAGGCTCGCCCCCTGAGGCGTCCGATACTGCCATAAGTTATCGCCATATTTCTCTGCGACCATCGCCATCAGACCAACCGCTTGCAGATTGAAGCCGCTGTAATGAAACGATCGGGTACGCGCCAACTCTTCCGGCTGAGAGCCATCAGACGCCAGTTGATGGTCAAGTTTCTGGCGTTGTAACGCTATCATCGCCTTCACCGTTTCCGGTTGGCCCAGATAAGCGGCGATACCGGCTACCTGCACCGCATACCAGCTACCATGGTTATTCTTCGCCGCCGCTTCCTGCCTGCCGTTATGACTGGTCAGCAGCCAGCTCAGGTATTCCCTCATCCATTGACGCATCTGCCGCTCGTCCTGCCCGCCCCACCCTGGAGCCCGCTGTAACATAAGCAACGCATCAACAAGACGAGTGGCAAAAAATCGTCCGTCGAGAACGCCGGCTTCCCGCCCCCCATTTCTGCCGGGGATAGCCTGCGCATAATTCAGGTTTGGGTTCATACGCGTACTGGGGGTCATAAACCAGGTACGAATCATAGCAATGGCTTTACCGGCATATTCGGGCCGTTCCGAGAAATACCAGGCCAAAGTCAGCACATATACCCGGTCGGTAAACGTCGCCAGCCGGATAGCATCCGTCTCTTCCTCTTTGGTCGCCGGGTTTACCTTGCCGTCATGCCGAATCCAGGGTAAGCCGTCTTGCTGCCGTGGGTCCGGCCACCAGTATGCCGCCAGGCTGAAATAATCGTGGCGGCTGCCTCCCGGCGGTGTTGAAAGTTTTTGAGTAACCGACAGGTCAGGTTTTTTCATGGCCTGATCCGCCGCCCGCAACAATTGCTGATAAGCGAGTTGCATCTGCGCTGGTGCGGTCTGGTTACTCAGTTGCTGTTTTACCTGCGTCAGTTTGTCCGCCTGCAAAAATACATAAGCAGAATTGTCGTTTTGCACGGCAGATAAGCCCGCCGACGCCATCACACTCCACAGCAACAGCATCATCAGAAAAGCTATGCCATACCGCATGATCTACCTCTCTTATGGCTATTATGATTTCCTATATGACCCCAAAAAACGGAAACCATCGGGTAGCACATCTCCCTCCGTCAATCAGGTTTGTTAATAGAGTCGATTGACTTTCAGGAAACTTTCTCCGCCAAGTTGCCCCATCTGGCGCAAAATCCATTGCTGACGCCGCATAACATAGCCGGTAGGTTTGCTGACGTGATAACGGATAGGGTTTGGCAATACCGCTGCCAGCAACGCCGCCTCTGCAGCCGTCAGGCGGCTCGCCGGTTTATTGAAAAACTGACGCGAGGCCGCTTCAATACCAAAAATACCGGGGCCAAATTCAGCAATATTCAAATAAACCGTCAGAATACGACGTTTGGTCCACACCAGTTCAACTACGGCGGTTAAACCGGCTTCAAGGCCTTTGCGCAACCAACTTCGGCCATCCCACAATAAAAGGTTTTTTACCGTCTGCTGCGATAGCGTTGATGCACCACGAATTCGGTTCTCGTGCTGTTCGTTATGAGCGATCGCTGCGGAAATCGCATCGAAATCGAACCCCCAATGCCGGGAGAATTTCTGATCTTCCGCCGCAATGACCGCCAATGGCGCTACTGCGGCAATCTCATCCATCGATACCCAATCTGAATGCGCGACATAGGAGAAATCGCCGTTTAGCCAGGCGCTCAGTTGCCTGTCGAGCATCACGGCAGAAAAGGGAACGGGCAAAAAGGCAAATAGCATGATTAACGCCAGCCACATCGCCACCACACCAAAAAGAATACGCAACACCCAACGTCGAACAGAGGCAATCATACCGCCTGACAGCCCTTTTCTCAGACGCCCGACTGGCCTCATTCAGTCAGTTCCAAAACACGCGCAACCAGTTTCTCAATGCCGACAGCGGCTTCGCCAATCGAGTTGGCCAGCATGTAGGCCGGCGTCGTCACAACCTTGTGCGCAACGTCAACGACAATGTCATCTACCGGGCAAATAACGTGTACGCCCCCCATCGCGTCTATCGCCTTTGCGGTTCCCTCATCGTTACCAATTGTAAGCTGCACAGAGGTATTAAGTAGTTTCGGTAACATAGCAGGAGCGATACAAATAAAGCCGATTGGTTTATTTTTCTTATGAATTTCGCGTACCAGTATTTTCAGCTCGTTATCAACCTCACAGTCAATACCCCGACTGGCGAAATCACTCAAATTTTTTGCTGCACCAAATCCACCGGGGACAATCAGCGCATCAATCTGTTGAGAATCAGCATGGGATAACGGTTGGATTTTGCCACGTGTAATACGCGCTGATTCCGCTAAAACATTGCGTTTCTCACTGGTAACCTCACCATTCAGGTGATTAATGACATGTAGCTGCTCTTTGTCGGGCGCAAAGCAGACAGCCTCAGCACCCGCACGATCAATTGCAAGCAGAGTCAAGACAACTTCGTGAATCTCTGAACCGTCATAAACTCCACATCCGCTGAGCACGACACCCACTTTTTTCATCATTAATGCCTCATTTCATTACATCAACTAATTGATTTTTTGATTGACAAACACTAATCTACATCACACATTTTAATGATTCTTGTAACAAACAGCGCCATATTTGCTATGGTGTGTGTTGTCAGATGATGGGATTTCAAAAACGCTTGCGTACCAATGACATCTGAGAGCGAACGCAGGTGTACCACTTTCCCTGGTGTTGGCGCATAATTCGCACACCCCGGCTTCGGTCGGGGTCATTTTTTTTCAGCCTCTGAAACCCAGTCTTTCAATACCTGCACATCCTGCCGCCAGTCATGTTTCAACTCGTCAATCCACTCCTGCACGTTGTCCCACCATGCCGGTAACGTCGTCGTCTGAATCTGTTGCGCAACCTGCTGCAGATGCCGGAGCCCAACCGAACCTGCCGCACCTTTAATTTTATGCCCTTCCTCCGCGATGCCTTTCTGGTCACGGGCGGTCATGTTGGAATCCAGGATTGCCAGATAGCCCGGCATCATCTGTTCGAACATCGCCAGGCTCTGATGAATCAGCTTTGGCCCAACCAACGTCAGATACTGCTCCAGCATCGGGATATCCAGTATGCGCTCCTGCAGCGATTCAGTATTCACCACGGCAACGTCCGGTTCCGGTTGTGCATGATGATCCCAGTATTGCTGAATGACTGCGGTCAGCGCCGGCACCGCCAGCGGTTTGCTCAACACGTCATCCATACCGGCATCCAGATACTCTTTTTTATCCTTGAGCACATTCGCCGTCAGGGCGACCAACGGCGGCATCGACTGCCCGGCATACCGTTGGCGTAAACGGCGCGCCACATCAAGCCCCGTCATATCCGGCAATTGGATGTCCAGCAGCACCAGATCGAACTCATCCGGATCGAACATATCCAGCGCCGCTTGCCCGGTCATCGCCACATCGACACTACTGCCCAGTTTTTCCAATACCGAACGCGCCACCACCACGTTCAGCTCGATATCCTCCACCAACAGCACATGCAATGCCGGCAACGGCAGTTCTTCCTGCTCGTCCTCGCCGGGCTCATCAATGAGCCCTACAGGGGCCGTCACCGTCAACGTAAAGCAGGACCCTTTGCCCAGTTGGCTGCTCACCTGAATGTCGCCGCCCATGCTCTGCGCCAGGCGTTTAGACACCGCCAGCCCGATACCGGTGCCGGTGGCTGGTTTGCCGCCGTGTTGATCTTTAACCTGATAATACATAGAGAAAATTTTCTCCAGCTCATCAGCCGGGATCCCCATTCCGGAATCTTCCACCTCAAAACGCAGTCGATCGCCCTGTTCATGCCACACACGCACGACGACACGGCCTTCACAGGTAAATTTCACCGCATTGCTCAGCAGGTTCCACAAAATCTGACGAAGACGGGTGCCATCGGTGATAATGGTCTTCGGCAATGGCTGATGAAGCTCCATCTCAAGCTGTAGTCCCTTAGGCTGAGCCAGCAATCCGCCAAGATTCTCCAGGTCCACCACAAAACCGACGAAGTCCACCGGTTGATTGTCCAGTTGAACCTTACGTCGCTCCTGTTTGTCCATTTCGATGATGTCGTTAAAAATATTGCCGAGCGTAATGGCGCTGACGTGAATGGTTTTCAGGTATTTCTGTTGTTCGGCGTCCAGATGCGTATCGAGCAGGATGCGGCTCAGACCGACAATGCCATTAAGCGGCGTACGAAGCTCGTGGCTGATAGTAGAGATGAAGGTAGTCTTTTCCCTGCTGGCATTCTCCAACGCGTCCTGGTAGCGCTTACGCTCGGTTATATCGCGTCCAAACCCCATCAGCCCATGTCGTTTACCCATCCGGTCGTAAAACGGCACTTTGCGCAGTTCAAAACAGGCTTTGCGACCATCCGGATAAACCAGCCACTGTTCATAGGTCAACGAAACGTTGTGACGAAACACTTTCTCATCCGTTTCCATGACTTTTTCTGCGACATCCGGTGGATAAACATCTTTCGGCGTCAGACCGATCAATTGCTTCTGGCTTTTGCCAAGCAACAGTTCCATTGCCCGGTTACAACCGGAAAACTCTTTATTTTCATTGCGGTAATAGACCAGATCCGGCGAAGCATCAAGAAAAGAACGCAGCAGGGCCGATTGCTGTTCCAGCTCAACCTGCGCCTGTTCGCGGCGCGCCATTTCTTCACGCAGCTTCGAAACCATCAGCAATCGGGCCTCTTCCGCCTTGATGCGATCGCTGATTTCCTGATTCAGTTGGCCAATATTGCCTTGTAGCTGTTCGTTTAGCTCCTGGTCGCGCTGACGCATCTCCTCCAGCTTAGCCACCAGCCGGGACAGCCGCTGCCGCGACTCTTCGAGTTGTTCCACCACCACGGACAGGAAGTAAACCGCCCAGGGCGTGATCAGTAGCCCGAAGAAGATAGAACGTACTACGTCGATATTTTCCACCTTGCCGCTGAGCAACAGCGTCACCGCCATCTGCACCACCAGCGCCAACAAGACCAGCGCCGACGCCAATAGCAGGGAAAAACGAACCAGCCCCAGTTTGACCATTAAATCAACGTAGTACTGCGCCAACAGCCTGATTTGCCTCATAACAGTGTTCCTTAGTCGTCAACCCGCAAATCATACCGTAAAAAAATCATGTGCGTGGTAAATGAGCAGTCGATTTGCGAGCCGTCGCGGGGGTTAGTTTGTCGGATAATGAAACGGCAGCCCCAGCGCGGAACCCTGCGCCCCGTGCTGTTGCAGGTAATCATGGATGCCGACCATGCCGGTCCAGCGGTTTTCGCACCACAATGGCGCCAGCAGCGTCGGGCGGCGGGCGCTGGCGGAAATACGGTGGTAGATAATCTCGGGTGGGGTGTGGCGAATCATCTCTCCGGCAATCGATACATAATCTG
The DNA here is from genome assembly GCF_000406105.1 of Dickeya chrysanthemi NCPPB 402. NCBI lineage: Bacteria > Pseudomonadati > Pseudomonadota > Gammaproteobacteria > Enterobacterales > Pectobacteriaceae > Dickeya > Dickeya chrysanthemi. The sequence continues at coordinate 4,231,773 of NZ_CM001974.1, forward strand.
CCAGTTGCAGCGCCGCCAATCGGCCTGCCTGCCATGCTTTCGCCATGACGCTACCGGTCACGATATGCAATGGATGCAGCTTGACGCCGTCTACGCCGGCCTCAACAACCTGCTGCAACGTCGACAAACAATGTTCGTCGCTTTCGCCGGGCAGGCCGACAATCAAGTGGCTGCACACTTTAAGCCCTCGGGCGCGCGCCCGCCGCGCCGTCCGCCGGTAACAGGCGAAATCATGCCCGCGATTGATACGCCGCAACGTCTGGTCGTGAGCGCTTTGCAACCCCAGTTCCAGCCAGACTTCATAGCCTTGCTCATGATAGTCCGCCAGCAGGTCCAACACCGTATCCGGCACGCAGTCCGGTCGGGTGCCGACGCACAGTCCGACCATATCGGCCTGCGCCAGCGCCTGCCGGTACATCGACGCCAGCACCTGCACTTCGGCGTAAGTGCTGGTATAAGCCTGAAAATAGGCCAGATAACGGCTTGCGCGATTCACTTTACCCGCTTGCGCCGCGAGTTGCTCGGCGATGCCGCGCTGCTGCATTTGCTCGTCCGCGAACGACGCCACGTTACAGAACGTGCAACCGCCTCGCCCCAGCGTACCGTCGCGATTTGGGCAGCTAAATCCGCCGTGCAGCGTCAATTTATGGATTTTTTCCCCATAACGACGCTGAAGATCACCACCAAACATATTGATTAATTTTTGCAATTGCATATTCTGATTCTTCATTTCACAAAAAATCAGCCTACCTTTACCGCCTATTAACGGCGATGACCCCGATCAATACGCTCCGGTTTATGCAGCTGCATGTTTATTCGTTTTTATTGAAAATAAAATCACATCATTCCTGATTAATTTTTCTTATCTGCGAGGCTCATTCCATTAAAAGATGACCGCAGAATGAAAACAGTGTCATAAAGTAAAAAATGCACACTAAACAGAATAAGATGCCACAAAGTATAATTATCTCAGCATGCAGCCATAAAAACCCGCTATCGACATAGTGATACAGCTCACAGTTCAACCAATACCCCCTTGCCGCCAACGTCTTCTTTTTATTAATTAAATCCTTTTATTTCATAAACATAAGCAAATATTATCCCTAAAGCGTCAGTTCGCCATGGATATTTGACCTGAACAGGGTTTCTCGCTAATTTGGGAATCCGCTGGAAGCTTTCCTGACGAGTTAACGCCTCGTCATATTTATGCAGTAAGAAGAAGACTCCCTCATCAAGCAAGTCACATCACTTGTGAGACCTTACGAGAGGCCAGATAAAGAGAGCGGCGCACACCACTGATGCCAAATTGGCGCAGTGAAGGGGTCGCTCGCGGTTAGCACGCGGTTAAAGCGTAATTTACGCCTCACATTCTGGCAGTGAGGTTGTCGATTGAGGACGTCATACAGAGCCTGGGGAGGTTCACTGAGATATGTTGTACGATGCATCCCATGAAAGAGACAACTGTGGTTTCGGATTGATCGCCCATATAGAAGGTGAACCGAGCCATAAAGTCGTGCGGACGGCGATTCACGCCCTGGCACGCATGCAGCACCGTGGCGCGATTCTTGCCGATGGCAAGACCGGCGACGGTTGCGGTCTATTACTTCAGAAACCTGATCGTTTCTTCCGCCTGGTCGCCGAAGAACACGGCTGGCGACTGGCCAACAATTACGCAGTCGGCATGTTGTTCCTTAGCCGGGATGAAGAAAAGGCCCGGGCTACTCGCCGAATTGTGGAAGAAGAACTGCAGAATGAAACCCTATCCGTACTGGGCTGGCGTGAAGTGCCGACCAATCCGGACGTACTGGGTGAAATCGCCCTCTCTTCCCTGCCGCGCATCGAACAGATTTTCGTTAACGCCCCGGCCGGCTGGCGCCCGCGTGATATGGAACGCCGCCTGTTTATGGCGCGCCGCCGTATCGAAAAGCGCGTGCAGGATAAAGATTTCTATGTGTGCAGCCTCTCCAATCTGGTGAATATCTACAAAGGTCTGTGCATGCCCGCGGACCTGCCGCGGTTTTATCTGGATTTGGCGGATCTGCGTCTGGAATCGGCCATCTGCCTGTTCCACCAACGTTTCTCTACCAACACCGTGCCGCGCTGGCGTCTGGCGCAGCCATTCCGCTATCTGGCGCACAACGGCGAAATCAACACCATTACGGGTAACCGCCAATGGGCTCGCGCTCGCGCCTACAAATTTAAAACGCCGCTGATTCCTGATCTGCTGGATGCCGCGCCATTCGTTGACGAAAGCGGTTCAGACTCCATGTCGCTGGACAACATGCTGGAACTGTTTCTGGCTGGCGGGATGGACATCGTGCGCGCCATGCGTCTGCTGGTGCCGCCGGCCTGGCAGAACAACCCGAACATGGACCCGGAGCTGCGCGCCTTCTTCGACTTTAACTCCATGCATATGGAGCCGTGGGACGGCCCGGCCGGTCTGGTGCTGTCCGATGGGCGCTACGCGGCCTGTAACCTCGACCGTAACGGTCTGCGTCCGGCGCGCTACGTCATCACCAAGGATAAGCTGATCACCTGTGCATCCGAAGTGGGTATCTGGGATTATCAGCCTGATGAAGTGGTGGAAAAAGGCCGCGTCGGCCCGGGTGAACTGATGGTGATCGACACCCGTACCGGCCGTATTCTGCATTCGACTGAAACCGACGATGACCTGAAAAGCCGCCATCCGTACAAAGAGTGGATGGAGAAAAACGTTAAGCGTCTGGTGCCGTTCGAAGAACTGCCGGATGATCAGGTCGGCAACCGCGAACTGGACGACGCGCTGCTGGAAAGCTACCAGAAGCAGTTCGGTTACAGCTTTGAAGAACTGGATCAGATTATCCGTGTGTTGGGTGAAAACGGCCAGGAAGCCACCGGCTCCATGGGCGACGACACCCCATTCGCCGTGCTGTCGAGCCGTCCGCGCATCATTTACGACTATTTCCGTCAGCAGTTCGCACAGGTAACCAACCCGCCGATCGACCCGCTGCGTGAATCGCACGTGATGTCGCTCGCTACCTGTATCGGTCGCGAAATGAACGTCTTCTGCGAAGCAGAAGGACAGGCTCACCGCCTGAGCTTCAAATCGCCGATCCTGCTCTACTCCGACTTCATTCAGTTGATCAATCAGGATCCGGAGCATTACCGCGCAGAGAAGATCGATATTACCTTCGATCCCAAACAACGTTCGTTACAAGAAACCATCGAGAAATTGTGCGACGAAGCGGAATATAAAGTACGTGCCGGCGCGGTACTGCTGGTGCTGACCGACCGCGGTATCGCGCAGGATCGCCTGCCGGTGCCGGCACCGATGGCGGTAGGCGCGATTCAGGCGCGGCTGGTGGAAAAGAGCCTGCGTTGTGACGCCAACATCATCGTTGAAACCGGCAGCGCACGCGATCCGCACCACTTTGCCGTACTGCTCGGCTTCGGCGCCACCGCGGTTTACCCGTACCTGGCTTATGAAACGCTGGCGCGCCTGGTGGATAACCACACCATCGAAAAACCGTACCGCACCGTGATGCAGAATTACCGTAACGGCATCAACAAAGGTCTGTACAAGATCATGTCCAAGATGGGGATCTCCACCATCGCCTCCTACCGCTGTTCGAAACTGTTCGAAGCGGTCGGCCTGCATCAGGACGTTGCGTCCCGCTGCTTCCAGGGCGTGGTGAGCCGCATCGGCGGCGCCAGCTTCAGCGACTTTGAACAGGATCTGCAAAATCTGTCCAAACGCGCCTGGCTCAAGCGTCAGAAACTCGATCAGGGCGGTCTGCTCAAATTCGTCTATGGCGGTGAATACCACGCCTACAACCCTGATGTGGTGAAAACACTGCAAACCGCGGTACACAGCGGTGATTATCAGGATTACCAGCAATACGCCAAACTGGTGAACGAGCGTCCGGCATCCATGTTGCGTGACCTGCTGGCGGTACAGCCTCAGGAAGGCGCAGCCATCCCGCTGGAGCAAGTCGAACCGGATTCAGAGCTGTTCAAACGCTTCGACACCGCCGCCATGTCTATCGGTGCGTTGAGCCCCGAAGCGCATGAATCGCTGGCGGAAGCCATGAACAGCCTGGGCGGCTTCTCCAACTCCGGTGAAGGCGGCGAAGACCCGGCACGTTACGGCACCAATAAAGTGTCCCGCATCAAGCAGGTGGCGTCCGGTCGCTTTGGCGTTACCCCGGCTTATCTGGTCAATGCCGACGTCATCCAAATCAAGGTGGCGCAAGGTGCCAAGCCGGGTGAAGGCGGCCAGTTGCCAGGCGATAAAGTCACGCCGTATATCGCACGTCTGCGTTATTCCGTGCCGGGCGTGACCCTGATTTCACCGCCGCCGCACCATGATATTTATTCCATCGAAGATCTGGCGCAGTTGATTTTCGACCTGAAACAGGTCAACCCGAAGGCGATGATCTCGGTGAAACTGGTGTCTGAACCAGGTGTCGGCACCATCGCTACCGGCGTGGCAAAAGCCTATGCCGACCTGATTACCATCGCTGGCTATGACGGTGGTACCGGCGCCAGCCCGCTGACGTCGGTTAAATACGCCGGTTGCCCGTGGGAACTGGGGCTGGTGGAAACCCAGCAGGCGCTGGTCGCCAACGGTCTGCGTCACAAGATTCGTTTGCAGGTGGACGGCGGCCTGAAAACCGGTCTGGACATCGTGAAAGCTGCGATTCTGGGTGCGGAAAGCTTTGGCTTCGGTACCGGTCCGATGGTAGCGCTGGGATGTAAATATCTGCGTATCTGTCACCTGAACAACTGCGCCACCGGCGTGGCAACGCAGGATGACAAACTGCGCCGCGATCACTACCACGGCCTGCCGGAACGTGTGGTTAACTATTTCACCTTCATCGCCCGCGAAACCCGCGAGTTGATGGCGGAGCTGGGTATCAGTCGTCTGGTCGACTTGATCGGCCGTACCGATCTGCTGGTCGAACTGGATGGCATCACCGCCAAGCAGAACAAACTGGATCTATCTCCGTTGCTGCACACCGTTGTACCGCAACCCGGTAAAGCGCTGTACTGTACCGAAGGTAACCCGTCGTTTGACAAAGGGCTGCTGAACAAAGAGCTGATCGCCCAGGCTCAGGCGCATGTCGATGCCAGACAAAGCAAAGCGCTCTACTTCGATATCCGCAATACCGATCGTTCCGTCGGCGCGACCTTGTCCGGCATGATCGCAGCGAAACATGGCGATCAAGGGCTGGCGAGCGATCCGATCAAGGTGCACTTCACCGGTACCGCAGGCCAGAGCTTCGGCGTGTGGAACGCAGGCGGCGTGGAGCTGACCCTGACCGGCGATGCCAACGACTATGTGGGAAAAGGCATGGCTGGCGGCGTCATCTCCGTGCGTCCGCCGGTGGGCTCAGCCTTCCGTAGCCACGAGGCCAGCATCATCGGCAACACCTGCCTGTACGGCGCAACCGGCGGTAAGTTGTTCGCCGCAGGCCGTGCCGGCGAGCGTTTCGGGGTACGAAATTCCGGTGCCATTACCGTGGTGGAAGGTATCGGCGATAACGGTTGCGAATACATGACCGGCGGTATCGTCTGCATCCTGGGTCGTACCGGCGTCAACTTCGGCGCAGGCATGACCGGCGGCTTCGCCTACGTTCTGGATGAAGACGGCGAATTCCGTAAGCGCGTCAACCCGGAACTGGTTGAAGTACTGGATGTAGAAAACCTGGCGATTCACGAAGAACACCTGCGTGGGCTGATTACCGAGCACGTCCAGCACACGGGTTCGCAGCGTGGTGAGGAAATTCTCGCCAACTGGCCGGTCTGGGCATCGAAATTTGCGCTGGTCAAGCCGAAATCAAGTGATGTGAAGGCGTTGTTGGGTCATCGTAGTCGTTCCGCAGCGGAGCTGCGGGTTCAGGCGCAGTAAGAGGTCATCATGAGTCAGAATGTTTATCAGTTTATCGACTTACAGCGCGTTGATCCGCCCAAGAAACCGCTGAAGATTCGTAAAATCGAGTTTGTTGAAATTTACGAGCCGTTCTCGGAAAGCCAGTCCAAAGCGCAGGCAGATCGCTGCCTCGCCTGCGGTAACCCTTACTGTGAATGGAAATGTCCGGTCCACAACTACATCCCGAACTGGCTGAAGCTGGCCAACGAGGGCCGGATCATCGAAGCGGCGGAATTGTCTCACCAAACCAATAGCCTGCCGGAAGTGTGCGGTCGCGTCTGCCCGCAGGATCGCCTGTGCGAAGGCTCCTGCACGCTGAATGATGAGTTTGGCGCGGTGACTATCGGCAACATCGAGCGCTACATCAACGATAAGGCGATCGAGATGGGCTGGCGCCCGGATGTGTCGTCAGTGCAACCGACCGGCAAGCGCGTGGCTATTATCGGTGCCGGCCCTGCCGGCCTGGCCTGTGCCGACGTGCTGACCCGTAACGGCGTGAAAGCGGTGGTCTATGACCGTCATCCGGAAATCGGCGGTTTGCTGACTTTCGGTATCCCTGCGTTCAAGCTGGAAAAAGAGGTGATGACCAAGCGCCGTGAAATCTTCACGGAGATGGGGATCGAGTTCCATCTTAACACTGAGGTCGGTAAAGACATTCAGTTGAGCGATCTGCTGGCAGAGTATGACGCCGTATTCCTGGGCGTCGGCACTTATCAGTCGATGAGCGGCGGGTTGGAAAACGAAGATGCTCCAGGCGTATACGATGCGTTGCCGTTCCTGATTGCCAACACCAAGCACCTGATGGGCTTCGAAACCAGCGAGCAGGAACCCTATACCTCGATGCAGGGCAAGCGTGTCGTGGTGCTGGGCGGCGGCGATACCGCGATGGACTGCGTGCGTACCTCGATTCGTCAGGGAGCGACGCACGTTATTTGTGCCTACCGTCGTGACGAAGAGAACATGCCGGGCTCCAGGCGTGAAGTGAAGAATGCGCGCGAGGAAGGCGTAGAGTTTCGCTTTAACCTCCAGCCGCTCAGCATTGAAATCAACGGCGCCGGTAAAGTGTGCGGCGTACGTATGATTCGCACTGAACTGGGCGCGCCGGATGCCAACGGTCGTCGTCGGCCGGAACCGGTGGAAGGCTCCGAGCATGTGCTGGAAGCCGATGCGGTCATCATGGCGTTCGGTTTCCGTCCGCATAAGATGGCCTGGATGGCTGAACATGGCGTGGAACTGGACGCTCAGGGCCGTATCATCGCCCCGGAACAGAGCAACAGCGCATTCCAGACCTCCAACCCGAAAATCTTTGCCGGCGGCGACGCGGTACGCGGCTCGGATTTGGTGGTCACAGCGATCGCCGAGGGCCGTAAAGCGGCTGACGGCATCATGAACTATCTGGAAGTGTAATCCCTTCTGATACCTTAAAGGCGGCTGCGGCCGCCTTTGACTTTTCTTACAGGCAATAAAAAAGGCACTGTGACATGCCTTTTTATCCGTAGTAATTATTTGACCACTCTCAGGGAAGGTCTGCCGCCTCTCGGTGGCTGCGGCGGTTCATCATCCGGCTGATCGTTCTGCGAGGAAGAGGAAGAAGGTTCATTGTCCACTACCGACATTAACGTCGGTTTGGATTCATCCTCGGGATGAGGCTGTTCGCCGAACTCTTCGACGATTTCGTAAGCCGGCTCCGGCTCAAACATCGTACCCGCACCGTTTTCACGAGCATATATCGCCATCACCGATGCCATCGGGACGAACACCTGACGAGGAACCCCGCCAAAACGCGCGTCGAAGCGTACGCTGTCATCAGCCAGTTCAAGATTTCCCACCGCACGGGGCGCAATATTCAGGACAATCTGCCCATCGCGGGCAAACTCCATCGGCACCTGTACGCCGGGAACAGTAACATCCACAACCAGATGCGGCGTTAGCTGATTGTCCAGCAACCAGTCATAAAAGGCCCGCAGTAAATACGGACGGCGCGGAGAGAGCTGAGACAACGTCATGCCATTACCCTCTGGATTGCAACCGAATTTCGCGCTCAGCTTCTGTCAGAGAAGCCAGGAAGGCATCACGTTCGAATACGCGGGTCATATAACCTTTCAGCTCTTTGGCGCCGGAACCACTCAATTCAACGCCCAGCAACGGCAGGCGCCACAGCAGCGGTGCCAGATAGCAATCCACCAGACTGAATTCTTCGCTCATAAAATAAGGCGCTTCGTTGAAAACCGGGGCGATCGCCAGCAGCTCTTCACGCAATTGCTTACGGGCGGCTTCCGCATCCTGAGCATTACCATTGACGATGGTTTTCATCAACGAATACCAGTCCTGTTCGATCCGATGCATCATCAGACGGCTGTTTCCTCGCGCCACCGGGTAAACCGGCATCAACGGCGGGTGAGGGAAACGCTCATCCAGATATTCCATGATGATACGTGATTCATACAACGTCAGCTCACGGTCAACCAATGTGGGCACGGAACCGTAAGGGTTGAGATCGATAAGATCCTGCGGCAGATTATCCATGTCCACCTGTTCAATCTCGACACTTACCCCTTTCTCGGCCAGTACAATGCGGACCTGATGGCTAAAAATGTCGGACGGACCAGAAAACAGCGTCATCACCGAACGTTTGTTGGCAGCGACAGCCATGAAAACCTCCAAGTTATCGAAAAAATACGGCGAACAACCGATCGAATATGATCCTGCTGGCCTTGCCGCGTTTGGGCTTCCCCGTAGGGGGAGAAAGCGGACGACATCCGTCGTTCTGTTAAAATCACTTGCTGGCGAACAGGCACAAAACCGGCCAATAGTGTATCAGATTCTGTTTGTTTTGTGGGGGGATAAGCGTGTTTTCATGACTAACCTACAGTAATCAAAGCAGATTTTTCCATCAATGGAGTGAGGACGAAAAAAAACCCGGTGACGTGCACCGGGCTTTTCTGCGTTGATTTCGCGGCAGGAAGCAGCCAGAAATTAACGTTTGGAGTACTGCGGACGACGACGTGCTTTGCGCAGACCCACTTTTTTACGTTCAACCTGGCGAGCGTCACGAGTAACGAAGCCGGCTTTACGCAGTTCGGAGCGCAGAGATTCGTCGTATTCCATCAGAGCGCGGGTGATACCATGACGGATCGCACCTGCCTGACCGGAAATACCACCACCTTTAACGGTGATGTACAGATCCAGTTTACCAACCATATCGACCAGTTCCAGCGGCTGGCGAACGACCATGCGCGCGGTTTCGCGGCCAAAGTACTGTTCCAGAGTACGCTGGTTGATAACGATGTTGCCACTGCCCGGTTTGATGAATACGCGAGCGGCGGAGCTTTTGCGGCGACCAGTGCCGTAGTATTGATTTTCAGCCATTGCCTGTAATCCCGATTAAATGTCCAGAACTTGCGGTTGCTGTGCCGCGTGATTGTGCTCGTTACCCGCGTAAACTTTCAGTTTACGGTACATAGCACGACCCAGCGGGCCCTTCGGCAGCATGCCTTTAACCGCGATTTCAATTACGCGCTCAGGACGGCGGGCAATCATCTCTTCAAAGGTCGCTTCTTTGATACCACCGATGTGGCCGGTGTGATGGTAGTACATCTTGTCGGAACGTTTATTGCCGGTTACAGCAACTTTTTCTGCGTTCAGAACGATGATGTAGTCACCGGTATCAACGTGCGGAGTGTATTCCGCTTTGTGCTTACCGCGCAGACGACGAGCCAGTTCAGTAGCCAGACGGCCAAGAGTTTTGCCGCTCGCATCAACAACGTACCAGTCGCGTTTTACGGTTTCTGGTTTAGCTGTAAAAGTTTTCATTAAAAGCTTACCCAATTTAAGTTACACGTTGGTGAACACCCAAACGCTTCAATAAATAGTGTTGAGGTTCACACGGCTATCTAGTCCAGCAAACCTACCCCTTCGAATAGCTATTGCCAGCACGATTAAAGTTTCGGGAAAAAACTTTGTTGTAACGTGGGGTCGCAAGATTATAGAGAAGTCGATATCAAAGGTCGACTTTTTTCTCTAACAATTTCCTGATGTGCAAACATTACGTTATCGCTGGAGACAATGCGGTATCGACTATGGCAAATGCGGCTGGCGTAGGTACTCTTCGCTTTGCATCTCCTGTAAACGCGACAGGCACCGTTGATACTCGAACTTCAGGCGCTCCCCTTGATAAATATCAAACATCGGCGCCTGCGCAGAGATAATCAACTTCACCCGGCGCTCATAGAATTCATCCACCAGCGCCAGAAAACGACGCGCCGCGTTCTCATCTTTTACCTCCATCACCGGCACATGATGCAACAATACGGTGTGATATAACCGCGATAACGCGATGTAATCATTCTGGCTGCGGGCTTCAAAGCACAGTGTGGAAAAATCCACCGCCAGTACTCCGTCGCCAGCGCTCAGCGTCGCCAGCGGACGATGATTAACCTCCAGCACCGGGCCTGGCTGGCTACCATCTCGCCCAGATAGACGACGAAACATCGCCTGCATTTCAGCCTCTGTCTCGTCATTGATAGGCGTAAGGTACAGATGAGCCTGGGTCAGGGTACGTAACCGGTAATCAATGCCGGCATCCACGTTCAGCACATCGCAGTAACGTTTGATCAAATCAATGGCAGGCAGGAAACGCGCGCGCTGCAACCCGTTTCGATACAGCTCGTCCGGTGGAATATTCGACGTCGCCACCAGCGAGATCCCCCGCGAGAACAACGCCCGCAGTAACTCCGCCAATAACATCGCGTCGGTAATATCCGAGACGAAAAACTCGTCGAAACACAGAATATCGGTCTGCGCTTTAAAGCCGTCCGCCACCTTTTCCAACGGGTTTTCCTGACCTTGCAACTGGTTCAGCTCTTCATGCACCCGCAGCATAAAACGGTGGAAATGCAGCCGAAGTTTCCGCTCCGAAGGCAGGCTATGGAAAAACAGGTCCATCAGCCAGGTTTTACCCCGCCCCACACCACCCCACATGTACAGCCCTTGCACCGGCGTCGGCGATGTTTCCTTTTGCCCGAGCCAACTGCGCCATTTCGACATTAGTCCCGGTGCACGGCTCTCCGATGGTCCCCACACCTGCTCCGCCAGTGTTTGATGAATGGCGTTCAAACGGACAACCGTCTGATGCTGCACTTCATCCGGCTGATAGGTTTGAGCTGCCAAAGCCTGCTGGTAAAGTGCCAAAGGGGTTGTTCTCTGCATAGCACAAAATCCCTGAGAAAAATTTCGTTGTATTTTATCGTGCGTTAACGCCGGTTCAGCCCGTGATCGTGGGCGTTACCGCTTCGCAGCGCCCACGTACCCGATCAGACCAGATATACAAGGGCTCCACTCCAGCGAGGTTAGCGGTTATAGTGACTATTATTAAGTGAAAAAACCCTACGGGACAACGAAGTCAAAATAGGAGTCGTTTTATGACCTGGGAGTCTGCGCTGATTGGATTTGTTATCGGTGTCATCATTGGCGCTGTCGCGATGCGGTTCGGCAACCGTAAACTGCGCCAGCAGCAGGTACTGCAAAACGAACTGGAGAAAAATAAAACCGAACTGGAAGAATACCGTCAGGAATTAGTCAGCCATTTTGCTCATAGTGCGGAATTGCTCGACAATATGGCGCGCGATTACCGTCAGCTTTACCAACATATGGCGAAAAGCTCCAATAGCCTGCTGCCGGATGTACCCATACAGGATAATCCTTTCCGCTACCGCCTGACCGAAGCTGAATCAGACAATGATCAGTCGCCGGTGGATATGCCGCCTCGCGATTACTCCGGCAGCGCGTCCGGCCTGCTGCGCGGCACACGCCCGACGGGCAAATAACCGGCTATCTTTGCTGATCTTGCCGATATCACTCACCCTGACGGCATACCGTTTGTCGTCAGGGTTTATCCTTATCGGCCACACCGACCTCCTCTGATCGCTGAGTCGTTACATTCTGCTGACGAAATATCAGCGAACTTTACACACTGCTCCGGGTCTGAGTATTCACCGCAAGTTTGAGTTTATATATCATCGTTTTATTCATAGGCAGGTCGTGAGAGAGTTAACAATCAATGAAAAAAACATCGTTGTTATATAGCGCACTGGCACTCGGTATTGGACTGTCGTTATCTTCACTGCCTTCAGCCAACGCCGCGTTGCCTGCCGTCGTAGAAGGTCAGGCACTACCCAGCCTGGCGCCGATGCTGGAAAAAGTACTGCCCGCCGTCGTGAGCGTGCATGTGGAAGGTACACAGGTGCAGCGCCAGCGCATCCCGGAAGAGTTTAAATTCTTCTTCGGCCCTAACACCCCATCCGAAAAACAGAATGCTCGCCCGTTTGAAGGACTGGGTTCCGGCGTCATCATCAATGCCGAAAAAGGCTATGTGTTGACCAATAACCACGTCGTCAACAACGCAGATAAAATCCAGGTGCAGTTGAATGACGGTCGTGAATATGATGCCAAGCTGATCGGCCGCGATGAGCAGACCGATATCGCCCTGTTGCAGTTAAGCGACGCCAGGAACCTCACCGAAATCAAACTGGCTGATTCCGATCAGCTGCGCGTCGGTGACTTCGCGGTTGCCGTCGGCAACCCATTCGGACTCGGCCAAACGGCAACGTCCGGCATCATTTCTGCGTTGGGTCGTAGCGGGTTGAATCTGGAAGGATTGGAAAACTTCATCCAGACCGATGCTTCCATCAACCGCGGTAACTCCGGCGGAGCGTTGGTTAACCTGCGGGGCGAATTGATCGGCATTAATACCGCAATTCTGGCGCCAAGCGGCGGCAACGTGGGCATCGGCTTCGCCATTCCAAGCAACATGGCGCAGAATTTGGCGCAACAGTTAGTGGAATTCGGTGAAGTGAAACGCGGCCTGCTGGGTATCAAAGGCAGCGAGATGACCTCTGAAATCGCAAAAGCCTTCAAGGTTGAGGCCCAGCGAGGCGCTTTCGTCAGCGAGGTGATTCCGAAATCAGCGGCTGCCAAAGCAGGCATTAAAGCTGGCGATGTGTTGGTTTCTCTGGATGGCAAGCCCATTAATAGCTTTGCCGAGTTACGCGCCAAAGTCGGCACCACCGCACCGGGTAAAACCGTGCGCATCGGCCTGCTACGTGACGGGAAACAACAAGAAGTTGCGGTGGTACTGGACAATAGCGCCAACGTCACGACAAACGCAGACACCTTGTCCCCAGCTTTGCAGGGCGCCACCCTTAACAACGGTCAGTTGAAAGACGGCAGTAAAGGCGTGGTGATCGACAATGTGGGCAAAGATAGCGCAGCTGCTAAAGTCGGCCTGCAAAAAGGCGACATTATCGTCGGCGTGAACCGTGAACGCGTAGAAAACATCACTCAGTTGCGCAAAATTCTGGAAGCCAAACCCTCGGTATTGGCCCTGAACATTGTTCGCGGCGATGAGAGTATCTATCTTCTGCTGCGTTAAGCTATGAAAAAGTGGACGCCGCGCGATGCGGCGTCCATTCTTCTCTGATATTCTGCGATTCAACCTTCTTTCACACCCAAACGCTCATGCTAACCAAACTGTTACGTTCGGCGCTATTCGGTGTCATCGTGGCTGGCATCCTGTTACTAACCATCCCGACACTGCGCTCCAGCCAGGGCTGGTTCAAACCCAGCAGCGACAGTAGCCAGGAAAATCCGGTCAGTTACTATCAGGGAGTCCGCCGTGCTGCACCCGCCGTGGTGAACGTATACAATCAGGCCAACGATCCGAGAACCCAAAGCGAAATGAACGTCCGCACGCTGGGTTCTGGCGTGATCATGAACAATAAAGGGTACATCCTGACCAACAAGCATGTGATCAGTAATGCTGAGCGAATTGTGGTTACACTGCAGGATGGCCGTATGTTCGAAGCTCTGCTGGTAGGCTCAGACAGCCTGACGGATTTGGCGGTACTGAAAATTGAAGGTGCCAATCTGCCGGAAATTCCCATCAATCCCAAACGGGTATTTCATGTCGGCGACGTCGTGATGGCTATCGGTAACCCCTACAACCTCGGCCAGACGGTGACGCAAGGGATTATCAGCGCGACCGGTCGGGTCGGGCTAACGCCATCCGGTCGACAGAATTTTCTGCAAACCGATGCGTCCATTAATCGCGGTAACTCCGGCGGAGCGCTGATTAACACACAGGGCGAACTGGTCGGCATCAATACATTGTCATTTGACAAAAGCGATGATGGCGGCACACCGGAAGGCCTCGGTTTTGCCATACCCACTGCACTGGCAACCAAGATCATGAATAAGTTGATCCGTGATGGTCGGGTAATTCGCGGTTATATCGGCATCCGTGGCGCCCAGCGTGAACAGTTGGGCAATCAGGTGATTGGTCTGGAACGGTTGCAGGGTATCGTCGTCAGTAAGGTAGACGACGGTGGTCCGGCAGATAAAGCCGGGATGAAGGAAGGCGACTTACTGTTGGAAGTGAATAACAAACCAGCCCGCTCGGTGTTGGAAACCATGGATCAGGTGGCGGAAATTCGCCCTGGTTCGGTCATTCCAGTGGTTATTTTACGGGATAATCAGGAAATAAAACTGAATATGACCATTCAGGAATACCCCACCACCGACTGAGTTAATCCTGTGACGCCGGGTGATGCAGCAACAGAGCACCCGGCCATAATGGTTAGTCGTTCGCACTCACCCGTTCGATATTGGCGCCCAACGCACGTAGTTTGTCTTCAATGCGCTCATAGCCGCGATCGATATGATAAATACGATCAACCAGCGTCGTTCCTTCCGCAAGGCATCCGGCCAGCACCAGACTCGCCGACGCTCGCAGGTCGGTCGCCATCACTTGCGCACCAGACAGACGGCTAACGCCGTGACAAATCACCGTGTTGCTTTCGATTTCCGCCTGCGCGCCCATACGAATCAGCTCGGGGATATGCATGAAGCGATTTTCGAAAATGGTTTCAGTGATAACACCGGTCCCTTCCGCGACCAGGTTCAGCAAACTGAACTGTGCCTGCATATCGGTTGGAAATCCTGGATGCGGAGAAGTACGCACATTCACGGCTTTCGGCCGACGCCCATGCATGTCCAGGCTGATCCAGTCGTCACCGATTTCGATATCAGCTCCCGCTTCACGCAGTTTGGATAACACCGCATCCAGCGTATCCGGACGGGTGTGGCGACACACGACCTTACCACCAGATACCGCCGCCGCTACCAGAAACGTGCCGGTCTCGATACGATCCGGCAGCACGCGATATACCCCGCCGCCCAGACGCTCTACCCCTTCGATGACGATTTTATCGCTACCTGCGCCGCTGATTCTGGCGCCCAGCGTATTCAGGAAGTTCGCTGTATCGACAATTTCAGGCTCACGTGCGGCATTCTCAATGATGGTTTTACCCACTGCCAGCGTCGCGGCACTCATGATGGTGACAGTCGCGCCAACGCTGACTTTATCCATCACGATATGTGCGCCTTTCAGTCGGCCGTCAACCGTCGCCTTCACATACCCTTCTTCCAGCGTGATATGAGCGCCCAACTGCTCCAGACCATTTATATGCAAATCAACCGGACGGGCACCGATGGCGCAACCGCCCGGCAATGACACCTGTCCCTGACCAAAACGCGCCACCAGCGGGCCCAACGCCCAAATAGAGGCCCGCATGGTCTTCACCAGGTCATACGGCGCACAGAACACACTCACCGTACTGGCGTCGACATGCACGGAACCGTTGCGCTCGACGCGCGCCCCCAGTTGGCTCAGCAACTTCATGGTGGTATCGATATCACGCAGTTTGGGAACGTTCTGGATTTCTACCGGCTCTTCAGCCAGCAAGGCAGCAAACAGAATGGGCAGGGCGGCATTTTTGGCACCGGAAATAGTGACTTCACCAGTGAGCCGGGTTGGCCCCTGCACACGAAATTTATCCATAGTGACGATTTCTCAATGTTCAGAATCAATAGCACGGCCGAATGGCCGCTGAATTACAGACCGCTCAGTTTACGGTCGCGCTGCCACTCTTCAGGGGTGTAAGCCTTGATTGACAACGCATGAATGCGATTATCCGCGATATATTCCATCAACGGCGCATAGACCGCCTGCTGCTGTTTTACGCGGCTCATACCCTTGAACAACTCACCTACCACAATGACCTGGAAGTGACTGCCGTCACCGGAAACATGCGCTTCCGCAAGCGCCAGCGCTTTCATCAGCACGTCTTTAATTTCGTCGTTTTCCATTGCTCTCGATTCTACGTCAGGGGGGATGATAAACAGGGTGGTATCTTAGATGAATCCGTCGCCATCTTAAACAAAAGAAATCCCCCTTGCGCACATGCGGAAAGGGGGAGCCTTAATCATCAAAAACGCAACAATCAATCGGTTGAACGGACAGGGATGATTTCATTCAGGTTATACAACTGAATCAGCGTCCGCAGTCGATCGCTGGCGCCGGCAATCTCTAGCGACGATCCATTCTGTTCCTGCTGGTGATAAAAATGCACCAAAAGGGCAAGACCGGAGGAATCCACACGTTCAACCTGCCCGACATCCAGCACACGGCTACCTGGCAACAACGTATTACGCTGTTGCCAGAGCGGCAGTAAACTGTCCCGATCCAGACAGCCCTCCAAAAACAGTATGCCGTCAGCCTGCCGCCACTTCAGCGCGTCAGCCATTTTTCTGACCCAGCGTAATCGGCTGCTGAGCCGACGCTTGCAGTTGCTTAGTCAAACCGTCCACCCCATTCTGGCGCAGCGTAGACGCCCATTCGTTCTGTTTGGTGGTAATCATGCTCACCCCTTCGGCAATCATGTCGTAAGCCTGCCAGTAACCAGTCTTGGTATTTTTACGCCACTGAAAATCCAGACGAATCGGCGGGCGGCCGCCGTTATCAATAATGGTGACGCGGATGGAAACAATCTCGGCGTTACCCAGCGGTTGCTCCGGTACTATTTCGTAAGTCTGACCATGATAAGACGCCAAAGCCTGGCCGTACGCCTGCTCAAGATAGGTTTCAAACGCCTTGAAATACGCCTCACGCTGCTCAGGCGTCGCACTCTTGTAGTACTGCCCGAGCACCAACGCGCCAGCATATTTTGTCTGCACAAAAGGCAGCAGTTCTTCACGCACAACGGTACGCAGGTAGTTAGGATCCTGCTTAATATGCGACTGTTCATTTTTGAGACGATCAAAGGTCTTCTGCGCCGCATCACGCATCAGGCTATAAGGATTGGTTTGATCCGCCGCGTTAACAAACGGGGCAACGACCAACAAAACCGCCATCAATAAACGTTTTAACATGCTGTGTCCTCTCAAGGCTGTTGGGTCGGTTTTTCGCCGGATTCAGGTTTTGCCGCCTCACCGTTTTTCTCTGCAGGCTTGGCCTGAGCCGGTTCAGCGTGCCCCTGATTCACGTTCTTTGGATTATCCGCCGCAGGGTTTACCGTATTTTGAGCGCCATTATTCTGGCTGGCATTGTCAGTATTGTTGCCGCCGCTCTTATATAGGAATTGGCCGATAAGGTCCTCCAGGACCATGGCTGACTTGGTATCCTGAATGGTGCCGCCATCTTTCAGAATCGACGTTCCCATGTCCTCATCTTCAAAACCGACATTCAGCGCCAGGTACTGTTCTCCCAGCAGGCCGGACGTACGAATCGCCAGCGAACTGGTATCCGGGATGTGGTCGTAACGCTGATCAATCTCCATCGCTACCCGCGGCAAATATGTCTTGGTATCGAGCGAAATATCCGCCACCCGGCCAATCACCACTCCGCCGATTTTCACCGGCGAACGCGCCTTGAGGCCGCCGATATTGTCGAAGGTGGCGTACAAACGGTAAGTTTGTTGCTGCCCCAGCGATTTCAGGTCGGCCACCTTCAGGCATAAAAAGACTATGGCGCACAGCGCGATCAGCATGAATACGCCAACCCCTATTTCATGTTTCTTTGTTTGCATCGACTTATTTCCCAAACATCAGTGCTGTCAGCACAAAATCCAATCCCAGTACCGCCAGCGACGAGTGCACCACGGTGCGGGTCGTCGCGCGGCTGATGCCTTCTGACGTCGGAATCGCGTCATAACCGTTGAACAGTGCAATCCAGGTGACGGTAATGGCAAACACCAGGCTCTTGAGCACGCAGTTCAGCAAATCTTTCTGCCACTCCACCGCGTTTTGCATCGCCGACCAGAAAAAGCCGCTGTCGATACCTTTCCAGTCCACGCCCACCAGTGCGCCGCCCCAGATGCCCACGGCGACGAAAATCACCGTCAACAGCGGCATGGTAATCACCCCCGCCCAAAAACGCGGCGCCACTACGCGGCGCAACGGGTCTACCGCCATCATTTCCATACTGGATAGCTGCTCGGTCGCCTTCATCAGCCCGATTTCCGCCGTCAGGGCGGAACCGGCTCGACCGGCGAACAGTAGCGCCGTTACCACCGGCCCGAGTTCACGCAGCAACGACAACGCCACCATCATGCCCAGGCTGGCTTCCGCACTGTAGGTCGTCAGGACCAGATAGCCCTGCAGGCCCAACACCATGCCGATAAACACGCCGGACACCATAATAATCAGCAACGATTGCACACCGACGCTATAGAGCTGTTTACGCAGCAGCGGCCACTGCCTGGCTGGCTCCGGCTTCCCCACTAACGCATTGAACAACATCAGCCCGGCGCGCCCAAAAGCAGCGCATACCTGAATGCCAACGCGTCCCAGCGACGCTAATGCCTGTACTAGCATGAATTACTCACTCCCCAAGCCTAACAACCCACGCTGATAGTCGCCCGCCGGATAGCGGAACGGCACCGGGCCATCGGCAATGCCATCGAGAAACTGTCTGACGCGCGGATCGCTATTGTGCTGCAATTCAGTCGGCGTCCCCTCGGCCACAACCCGCTGATCGGCAATGATATAGGCATGATCGGCGATACTCAGTACTTCCGGCACATCATGAGATACCACGATACAGGTCACGCCAAGCGCATGATTCAACTCGTCGATGAGCTTCACCAGCACCCCCATGGTGATCGGGTCCTGTCCGACGAACGGCTCATCAAACATGATCAGCTGCGGATCCAGCGCAATCGCACGCGCCAGCGCCGCACGTCGCGCCATGCCGCCCGACAGCTCGGACGGCATCAGCTCAGCCGCACCACGCAGTCCGACCGCCTCCAGCTTCATCATCACCGTACTGTGCAGCAACGGCTCGGGCAACTGCGTATGTTCGCGCAACGGCCAGGCAACATTATCGAACACATTCAGATCGGTAAACAGCGCGCCCGACTGAAACAACATGCTCATCTTCTTACGGGCTTCATACAAACGGGAACGGGAAAGCGCCGGAATATTGTCCCCGTCAAACCAGATTTCACCGCTGTCTGGTTGCAACTGCCCGCCAATCAACCGTAACAACGTGGTTTTACCGATGCCGGACGGCCCCATGATGGCCGTGATTTTTTGCTTTGGCACATTCAGCGAGACATCCGAAAAAATCGGCCTGTTGCCCCGCCGGAAACTGAGCCCGCGAATTTCTATCAGATTTTCGTGGTTCATGGTCTATTCCTCAACGATCACCCACAGTGACCGCCCGTTTTCGCATTTTCGCATTTTCGCACCGTTACGCCCTGAAATCGTCTTTCAGAGTGTTACGCTGGCTGTTCACTGTTACAGAATCAGGACACCGCTTCGTAGCCAAAATTGCCATTGGTTTTACTTTTTCGCCCTGCGCAGTCAGAATTAGCGCTAACGAGGAAAAATGGCGGTTTTGCTTATTATTCGTCCAGAAATACTGGTTTGTTCGCCAATAAACCGGTGATTATACCTGAATAAAGGACGCTGCATGCTTTTTGCGACAGTACTGTTAATCGTTGGTTTAGTGTTATTGGTTTATGGCGCCGACCGTCTGGTGTATGGTGCCGCCGTACTGGCCCGCACATTTGGCGTACCGCCGATGATTATCGGCATGACGATTGTCGGGATGGGCACCTCACTGCCCGAACTGATGGTATCCGTAACCGCCGCGCTCAACCATCAAACCGATATGGCGGTGGGAAATGTACTGGGATCGAATATCGCCAACATTTTGCTGATCCTCGGCAGCGCCGTTCTTATCCGCCCGCTGACTTTTCACTCCACGCTGTTGCGTCAGGAACTGCCGCCGATGCTGGTGGTGACGCTATTGTGCGGCGTGTTATTACACGACGGTTTTCTCAGCCGACTGGATGGCGTCATTCTGTTGCTGACGGCTTGCGGTTGCATCGTATTAATGCTGCGTATGGCGCGCGCGGCGCAACGTCGCGGCGACGATAGCCTGACGCGGGAGCAGATGGCCGAGCTACCCAGAGAGGACAATCAAACCGTCGCGTTATTATGGTTGCTGATTGGCCTGATTATTCTGCCGATGTCGGCACGGATTGTGATCGATAACGCCACGGTTATCGCCAATTACTTTAATATCAGCGAACTGACCATCGGGTTGACGGTGTTGGCCATCGGCACCAGCCTGCCGGAACTGGCAACGGCGATTGTCGGCACGTTGAAGAAAGAGGATGACATCGCGCTCGGCAACCTGATTGGTTCCAATATTTTTAATATCGTGATAGTGCTGGGCGTGCCCGCTCTCCTGTCCCCCGGCGCGGTAAATCCGCTCGCGTTCGCTCGCGATTATTGGGTGATGCTGGGGGTCAGCGCGCTCCTGACGGTTCTCTGTCTCCGCCAGAAACGGCGCATCGGTCAGGGGGCAGGCGCATTGCTGTTATGTGCGTTCATTGTGTACCTTTCGATGCTGTTCTTGTTCTCATAGCCAGAGCATTGGCAACGCAGGATGTTTTACATGTCACATTTCGAGTTACAACCGGGTTTCGATTTCCAGAGCGCTGGCCGCCAGGTGTTATCCATCGAGCGCGATAGCCTCGCGCAGTTGGATCAATATATTGACGACAATTTCTCGCAGGCCTGCGAGAAGATGTTTTATTGCCGCGGCAAAGTCGTGGTGATGGGGATGGGTAAATCGGGGCATATCGGCTGCAAAATGGCGGCGACGTTTGCCAGCACCGGCACGCCGGCTTTTTTTGTCCATCCTGGCGAAGCCAGTCACGGCGATTTGGGCATGATTACCGCGCAGGATATCGTGATCGCCATTTCCAACTCCGGCGAATCTCATGAGATTCTGGCGCTGATTCCCGTACTGAAACGCCTACAGGTGTGCCTTATCTGCATGACCGGCAACCCGGAAAGCACCATGGCGAAAGCGGCGGATATCCATCTTTGCGTTCACGTATCCCAGGAGGCTTGTCCGCTGGGTCTGGCGCCGACCTCCAGCACTACCGCCACGCTGGTGATGGGCGATGCGTTGGCCGTTGCGCTGTTGCAGGCGCGCGGCTTTACCGCCGAAGATTTCGCCTTGTCGCACCCCGGCGGCGCACTCGGCCGCAAACTGCTGTTACGAATCAGCGATATCATGCACACTGGCGACGAGATCCCTCGGGTTAGCCGCGACGCGTCGTTGCGCGATGCGCTGCTGGAGATTACCCGCAAGAATCTGGGAATGACGGTTATTTGCGACCAGGACGATCGCATCGAAGGTATCTTTACCGACGGCGACTTGCGCCGGGTGTTCGACATGAATATCGATCTCAACAGCGCCGGCATCGTCGATGTGATGACGCGCGGCGGTATTCGGGTGACGCCGCACACACTGGCGGTGGATGCGCTGAATCTGATGCAGTCTCGCCACATTACCTCGCTGCTGGTGGCGGAGAATGATCGTCTGCTGGGGATTGTTCACATGCACGATATGCTGCGCGCGGGTGTGGTATAAGCCCGGCACCCGAGCACCACAGAATAAAAAACCAAGGATATGAGTGAATGAGTGAAAACCGGCCGCAAACCGATACCTGTTATGGGCCTGTCGATACCCTGGTCATGCAGCGTGCCCGTGATATACGTCTGTTAATCTGCGATGTCGACGGCGTGCTCTCTGATGGCCTGATTTATATGGGAAATCAGGGTGAGGAGTTGAAAACCTTCAACGTCCGCGATGGCTACGGTATTCGCTGCCTGCTGACATCGGATATCGACGTGGCGATTATCACCGGCCGCACATCGCAATTGCTCATCGACCGCTGCCAGACATTGGGGATACGCCACTTATATCAAGGTCAGTCTGATAAGCTTTTGGCCTTCCGCGAGCTGTTGGATACACTGTCGCTCACCGCCAGTCAGGTTGCTTACATCGGCGATGATCTGATCGACTGGCCGGTGATGGCCGAAGTGGGGTTGAGCGTCGCCGTGGCCGACGCCCACCCGCTGTTGCTGCCCAGAGCGCATTACGTCACTCGCATTGGCGGCGGCCGCGGCGCAGTCAGAGAGATTTGCGATCTTATTCTGCTGGCGCAGGGTAAACTGGATTTTGCCAAAGGGCTGTCGATATGAGTAATACGAAACGCTGGCTGACGCTGTTGCTGGCATTGATTGCGCTGGTGTTGATCGGGTTAAATCTGACGACTCAACGGGCCGGAAACGGGCCATCGGAAGTGCAAAATAACGATCCGGCCTATACCATGCAGCAAAACATTACCGTGGTCTATGATCCGACCGGAAAGCTGAGCTACAAACTGGTGGCTGAAAAAGCGGAACACTACAATGCAGAGCAAGTGAGCTGGTTTACTCAACCGGTAGCGACCATGTTCAATGAACAAGCGATCGCGACCTGGTCGGTGCGCGCTGATCGCGCCAAGCTGACCAAAGACCGCATGCTTTATCTGTATGGTCACGTTGAGGTCAATAGTCTGACCAACGATTCGCAACTGGAGCGAATTAAAACGGATAATGCGCAGATTAATCTGGTTACGCAGGATGTGACCTCGGATGACGAAGTCACCCTGTACGGTGTCAACTTTACTTCTAACGGACTGAAAATGCGCGGGAACCTGCGCAGCAAAACCGCCGAGCTGATCGATAAGGTAAAATCCTATTATGAAATCCAACCAAAAAATTAATGTCTTACACAGCATTCTGATCGCCAGCTCGCTTTTTGCCGTCAGCATTCCGGCACTGGCGTTGACCGGAGACACCGAGCAGCCTATCCACATTACCTCCGACCAGCAGGCGCTGGACATGCAGGGCAATGTGGTGACGTTCACCGGCAACGTCCTCGTCACGCAGGGTTCAATAAAAGCACAAGCCGACAAGGTGGTCGTCACCCGCCCTAACGGCCAGCAAGGTCACGAAGTGATCGAAGGCTATGGTAACCCGGCCACCTTCTACCAAATGCAGGACAATGGTAAGCCGGTGAAAGGCCATGCCCAGAAAATGCGTTACGAGATGGATAAGCAACTGGTCATCCTGACCGGCGATGCTTACCTGGAGCAACTGGACAGCAACGTTAAGGGCGACCGCATTACTTATCTGGTGCAACAGCAGCAGATGGAAGCCTTCAGTGATAAGGGTAAACGCGTCACGACCGTGCTGGTTCCGACACAGTTGCAGGACAAAGGCACGCAGAATGGTGCCAAGCCGGCCGGCAACACCGGCAAACCCGCCAAACAACAGTGAGTAATGTGCTAATCCATGGCAACACTAATCGCCGAAAATCTGGCCAAGGCGTATAAAGGCCGCAAAGTGGTGGAAAACGTCAGCCTGAATGTCAATTCGGGCGAAATCGTTGGGCTGCTCGGGCCCAACGGCGCCGGGAAGACAACCACCTTCTACATGGTTGTCGGTATCGTCCCGCGCGACGAGGGCCGCATCGTCATCGACGGTGAGGACATCAGCTTGCTGCCGTTGCACGATCGCGCCCGCCGCGGTATCGGCTACCTGCCGCAGGAAGCGTCGATTTTCCGGCGACTCAGCGTGTACGACAACCTGATGGCGGTGCTGGAAGTCAGAAAAGATCTGACCCGGGAACAGCAGCAGGATCGCGCCAACGAACTAATGGAAGAGTTTCACATTGTTCACCTGCGCGATAGTCTGGGACAATCGCTGTCCGGCGGTGAACGTCGTCGGGTGGAGATCGCCCGGGCGCTGGCTGCCAACCCCAAATTCATCCTGCTGGACGAACCCTTTGCCGGGGTAGACCCTATCTCGGTTATCGACATCAAAAAAATCATTGAACATCTGCGCGATAGCGGGCTGGGGGTACTGATTACCGACCATAATGTCCGCGAAACGCTCGATGTCTGTGAGCGTGCTTATATCGTTAGTCAGGGCCAGCTTATTGCCCACGGCTCTCCGATGGATATACTGGCGAATGAGCAGGTAAAACGAGTCTATCTGGGCGAAGGCTTCCGACTCTGATAACGTCATGTATTAGGTTGATAATTCAAAAGGAAGTTAACCCACGTTATGAAGCAAGGTTTGCAACTCAGGCTCAGCCAGCAACTGGCTATGACACCGCAGTTACAGCAGGCCATCCGCCTGCTGCAGTTGTCCACGCTTGAACTCCAGCAGGAAATCCAACAGGCGCTGGAAAGCAACCCGTTGCTGGAGCAGGCCGATATTCATGACGAAGTGGAAACCCAGGAAAGCAGCGACAGCGAAACGCTGGACACCCGCGAGGCGCTGGAGCAAAAAGAGATGCCCGACGAGTTGCCGCTCGACGCCGCCTGGGATGAAATCTACACCGCCGGTACGCCGTCCGGCACCAGCACCGACTACCGTGACGAAGAGCTGCCGGTCTATCAGGGTGAAACCACACAGACGCTGCAGGATTACCTGATGTGGCAGGTGGAGTTGACGCCGTTTTCCGATACCGACGCCGCCATCGCCACGTCCATCGTGGATGCGGTGGACAGCACCGGTTACCTGACGGTGTCGCTGGACGATATCCGCGACAGTATCGGTAATGACGAGGTGACGCTGGAAGAGGTGGAAGCGGTGCTCAAACGCGTACAGCGTTTTGACCCTGTCGGCGTGGCCGCCCGCGATTTACGCGAATGCCTGCTGGTACAGCTGTCCCAGTTCGACAGCGGCATTCCCCGTCTGGCTGAAGCCAAACTTATCGTTAGCGAATACCTTGATCTGCTCGCCAACCATGACTTCCGCACCCTCATTCGTACCAGCCGCCTCAAAGAAGAGGTATTGAAAGAAGCGCTGGCGCTGATTCAATCGCTCGATCCGCGCCCAGGTCAGTCGATCAATACCGGCGAATCCGAGTATGTGATTCCGGACGTACTGGTGCGCAAGATACAGGGACAGTGGACGGTGGAGCTCAATACCGACAGCGTACCCCGGTTGCAGATCAACCAGCAGTACGCCGCCCTCGGCAACAGTGCGCGCAACGACAGCGACGGGCAATTCATCCGCAGCCACCTGCAGGAAGCCCGCTGGCTCATCAAGAGTCTGGAAAGCCGTAACGATACCCTGTTGAAAGTCACCCGTTGCATTGTGGAGCAACAACAGGCGTTCTTCGAACACGGTGAAGAATTTATGAAACCCATGGTGCTGGCGGATATCGCTCAGGCCGTGGAGATGCACGAGTCCACCATTTCCCGCGTAACGACCCAGAAATTTCTGCACAGTCCGCGCGGTATTTTTGAGCTGAAGTATTTCTTTTCCAGTCACGTCAACACCGACAGCGGC
This sequence comes from Dickeya chrysanthemi NCPPB 402, assembly GCF_000406105.1. Taxonomy (NCBI): domain Bacteria; kingdom Pseudomonadati; phylum Pseudomonadota; class Gammaproteobacteria; order Enterobacterales; family Pectobacteriaceae; genus Dickeya; species Dickeya chrysanthemi. The sequence continues at coordinate 4,257,232 of NZ_CM001974.1, forward strand.
GGCGAGGCATCATCCACCGCCATCCGTGCGCTGGTGAGAAAACTCATTGCAGCGGAAAATCCCGCTAAACCGCTAAGCGACAGCAAACTGACCTCACTGCTTTCCGAACAGGGAATCATTGTGGCTCGCCGAACTGTCGCCAAGTATCGAGAGTCTTTATCTATCCCGCCGTCAAACCAACGCAAACAGCTGGTTTGACCCCTACATGAGAAGGAAGACGATATGCAGCTTAACATTACCGGACACCATGTCGAAATTACGGATGCTCTGCGCGAATTCGTAACCTCAAAATTCGCCAAACTTGAGCAATACTTTGATCGTATCAATCAGGTGTACGTGGTATTGAAAGTGGAAAAGATCCTGCACATTGCAGATGCCACGATCCACGTCAACGGAGGTGAGCTGCATGCCACATCGGAAGCGGGTGATATGTACGCCGCCATCGATCTGCTGATCGATAAGCTGGCGAGACAGTTAAACAAACATAAGGATAAACTGAAACAGCACTGATTTCGCCGTTTCAGGTGCAGGGACAGCGACCAGCCTGCCGCATGGCAGGCTGGTAACCGAAGGCAACAGTGTCGTTAAGTGAACGTATCATGAACAACGAGCCCGTTATGCAACTTAGCGCCGTCCTCCGTAAGGAGTGCACGCGTAGCGCTGTCCACTGTCAGAGCAAAAAGCGTGCACTGGAAATCATCAGTGAACTGGCCGCCAGACAGCTCAACTTGCCGCCGCAGATGGTGTTTGAAGCCATTCTGACCCGTGAGCGCATGGGCAGTACCGGTATCGGCAACGGCATCGCCATTCCGCATGGCAAGCTGGAGGACGAAAATACGCTCGGCGCAGTCGGCGTCTTTATCCAGTTGGAACAGCCGATAGCGTTTGACGCCATCGACAACCAACCGGTCGACCTGCTTTTTGCCTTGCTGGTTCCTGCTGAACAATGTAAAACCCATTTACATACCTTATCGCTCGTCGCCAAACGGCTGGCGGATAAAACCGTATGTAAGCGCCTGCGCGCAGCGCAAGATGATGATGAACTGTATCAGATCATGACGGAAGCGGATCTGCCCGACCAACCCTGATGGCTGGTGGCGCCCGTTTTAAGCGCTATCCGGCGTATGAGCGGGAACAGCGCATATAACAACACTATGTCATGACAATACGTGCGACGTCAGGCGCAAGCCTGACAGAATGCCGGCTTAGCCGGGAAAATGAAGTTAGCTAACTGTGGCGGTGGACATTCACCATCCTGCTGCCAGGGGGGAGTCGTCAGATGGTGCTGATGATTGTCAGTGGTCGTTCAGGTTCGGGAAAATCCGTAGCACTGCGCGCGCTGGAAGACATGGGTTTCTATTGTGTAGATAACCTGCCGGTGGTATTGCTGCCCGAACTGGCGCACACGCTGGCGGAACGGAACATCTCCGCGGCGGTCAGCATTGACGTGCGTAACCTGCCGGAAACGCCGGAAGTGCTGGAACATGCCCTGACCCGCCTGCCTCAAAGCTTTTCGCCCCAATTGCTGTTTCTAGACACCGATCGTAATACGTTGATCCGGCGCTACAGCGATACCCGGCGCCTGCATCCGCTCTCCAGCAAGAACCTGTCGCTGGAAAGCGCTATTGATGAAGAAAACGATCTGCTCGAACCGCTGCGTTCCCGTGCCGATCTGATCATCGATACCTCGGAAATGTCGGTGCACGAGCTGGCGGAAATGCTGCGTACCCGTTTACTGGGTAAACGCGAACGTGAACTGACTATGGTGTTCGAATCATTCGGCTATAAACACGGCATCCCGATTGATGCCGACTATGTATTTGACGTGCGCTTCCTGCCGAACCCGCACTGGGACCCGAAATTACGCCCGATGACAGGGCTGGATAAACCGGTGGCGGCATTTCTTGACCGGCATACCGAAGTCCACAATTTCATCTATCAGACCCGCAGCTATCTGGAACTGTGGTTGCCGATGCTGGAAACCAACAACCGTAGCTATCTTACCGTCGCTATCGGCTGTACCGGCGGGAAACACCGTTCCGTCTACATCGCCGAACAACTGGCGGATTACTTTCGCTCCCGTGGCAAAAATGTACAGTCGCGCCACCGTACGCTGGAAAAACGTAAATCATGACCGTCAGGCAGACCGTTGAAGTAAAAAACCGCTTAGGGATGCACGCTCGCCCGGCCATGAAGCTGTTCGAGCTGGTGCAAAGTTTTGACGCTGAGGTGTTGCTACGCAACGAAAGCGGTACTGAAGCTGATGCCAGCAGCGTCATCGCCATGCTGATGCTGGATTCAGCCAAAGGCCGCCATATCGAAGTGGAAGTCTCCGGGCCGGATGAAGAACACGCGCTGGCGGCGGTCATTCAACTGTTTGAAGCTGGATTTGACGAAGATTAATCCGGTATCTTACCTCATCCTGGTGCAAGCCGCCGTCTGTGATCCCGGTCTATTCCTGTTTATGCGGTAAGTTTTTATGCGGTAACTTCCCCGCATCCCTGTTACCATCGGATTAACTTATACCCCTGCCCTTACGGCGGGGGTGTTGTTATCTGCTATTGCAAAAACTGGAGAAACATATGGATAAACCGCACCTGACGATTAGCGAGCTGGATGCCGAACGCCTGGATGCGCTGCTGGAGCAACCTGCTTTTGCCGATACAGCGGTAGCGCAGGCTCTGAGCGAGGAACTCGATCGGGCTGATATCGTCCAGCCGATTGAGATTCCGGCCGATGTGGTCACCATGAACAGCAGGGTTCGGTTCCGCGATCTGCTTACGGTGGAAGAACATATTCGCACGTTGGTCTATCCGGCCGGTCTCAAAGACAGCCGGGAGCAAATTTCAGTGATGGCGCCGCTGGGGGCTGCGCTGCTCGGTATGCACGTCGGCAACAGCATTGCCTGGCCGCTGCCGAATGGCGACGAAACGAGAATTGAAGTCATGGAACTGCTCTACCAACCGGAGGCGGCGGGCGAGTATCACCGCTGACGCGACGGCATCCTCCCATGGCTGCCCAACAGACCGAGGGCAGCCATGTCGGCGAATGCCGTGGCAGAGAACGTTATGCGCCGGCGATTTTCATCGACGGCAGCAACACCGATCCGCACTGAATATTACTGCGCGTTTCAATATCATCGCCGACGGTGACCATATTGCGCAGCATATCTTTCAGGTTACCGGCGATGGTGATTTCACTCACCGGGTACTGAATCTCGCCGTTTTCAACCCAAAAACCCGCCGCGCCGCGTGAATAGTCGCCGGTAACCGCACTCACGCCTTGCCCCATCAGGCTGGTGACCAGCAACCCAGTCCCCATTTCCTTCAGCATACCGTCAAAATCCAGCCCGCGTCCGGCAATGCGCCAGTTATGAATGCCACCCGCATGGCCGGTGCTCTTCATGCCCAGTTTTCGGCTGGCATAGGTGGTCAATAACCAGGTTTGCAGCACACCGTCTTTGACGATATCGCGCTGTGCGGTACGTACGCCTTCGCTATCAAACGGCGTGGACGCCAGCCCTTTGCGCAAATGCGGCAACTCCTGAATGGTCAGCCATTCCGGTAGAATCTGCTTACCCAGGCTATCCAGCAGGAAGGTGGATTTCCGGTAAACACTGCTGCCGCTGATGGCGCCGACCAAATGCCCGAATAACCCGGTCGCCACCTCGGCGGCGAACATCACCGGCGCTTCCATAGTGGCTAATTTGCGCGGCGCCAGGCGCGCCAGCGTGCGCCGGGCGCACTCCTCACCGACCCACGACGGCGCTTGCAGGTCGTCGAGCGCACGGCCGATGGTGTAGGCGTAATCGCGCTCCATATCGCCGTTATGTTCGGCAATCACGCTGACCGACATGGAATGGCGGCTGGAGCAGTAGCTCTGCAACATACCGTGGCTATTGCCGAACACCTTGATGCCATAATGACTGTTAAAACTGCCGCCTTCGGTGTTGGTGATGCGTTTATCGGCTTTCAGCGCCGCCTGTTCAGCGGCGGCGGCCAGCTCGATACCGCGATCGGCGTCCAGCTCCGCCGGGTGGAATAAATCCAGATCCGGAGCATCAAACGCCAGCAGGTCTTTATCGGCCGGACCGGAATACGGGTCAACCGACGTGTAGCGGGCAATATCCAGCGCCGCCTGTACCGTACGCGCGATGGCGTCCGGGCTCATGTCGGTGGATGACGCGCTGCCTTTGCGCTGTTGATAGTAGACGGTGATGCCGAGTGCGCCGTCACTGTTGAATTCGACGTTTTCAACTTCACCATACCGGGAGCTGACGCTTATCCCCGTTGTTTTCGTGACGGCGACTTCCGCCGCATCAGAACCGGCACGGGCCAGCTCCAGCGCCTGCGATACCGCCTGTTCCAGCACTTTACGCTGTTCTGCAACCTGAGTGATTATTGTCATCGATTTGCCATAATGAGTAAGAAAACATTCAGATAATCTATGATGCAACGAATGCCGTCCGCCTGCTATTCGTTACCTTACCTCGGTTTTACCACGAGGTAGCCTGTGATTGAGTCTAACAGGATCGGCGGACAATTTCGCACTCAGCCCATAACCTGATAGGATCAGCCTCTTTTATTGGGGAGCTACCATGAACAAACATCCCGAAGACTGGCAGGACGAGATCCCTGACGCCAGTCAGGACGATGAAGACGAAGAGATAATCTGGGTCAGCAAAAGCGAGATTAAACGCGATGCCGAGGCCCTCAAAGCGTTAGGCACCGAGCTGGTCGAGCTGGGCAAGAACGCGCTGGAACGCATTCCGCTGGACGACGATCTGCGCGCCGCCATTGAACTGGCGCAGCGCATCACCAAAGAAGGCCGCCGCCGCCAGTTACAGTTGATCGGCAAAATGCTGCGTGCCCGCGACCCGGAACCGATTCAGACCGCGCTGGACAAGCTGCGCAACCGCCATAACCAACAGGTGTCGTTGTTCCACAAGCTGGAGCAGTTGCGTGACCGGTTGATAGCCGAAGGCGACGGCGCCATTCCTGACATTCTTGCGCTGTATCCGCAGGCCGACCGCCAGCAATTGCGCTCGCTGGTGCGTAACGCCCAAAAAGAAAAAGCCGCCAACAAACCGCCCAAATCAGCCCGGCAGATTTTCCAATATCTGCGCGAACTGGCGGAAGCCGAATAATGTCGGTCGGCGCCTGTGAGGCTGTGGCAAACAGCCTCGCCGGCACCTTGTGTAGCGGTTTTTATTTGGTTGAAGCCACCAGTGCAGAACCCACATGACAACCTTATTTATGTATTACGTGGGCGGGCGCGCCCAGGGCGCCAATATCGAATTGCATGATATTCAGTTCGCGGCGGTGGAACACCCGCATGACGGGTTCCCTTTTTTAAAAGCCAACTGGTTCGGCGATAAAAACCGGGTTCACGTCGATAGCTACACCCCCTGTCATTGGGCGGACGGCTATGATATCACGCTCAGCCGCCAGCCGTTTCAGGGGAAGGAAAAACTCTGGTTTATCAACATGGGAGGATATCTGCCGCACAACCCGGCGGAGGTGCATCAGTTCGGGCTGTTCGTCGCTGCGGATGCGGAACTCGCGCAACAACGCGCCAAAGCCGTGCTGCTGACCGATGTCTTTCAGCAGCATAAGGATGATCTGCGCGATGTGGACGACTGCCTGCCGCTCACCTTGCTGGACCGCTGGTATATCCATCTAAACGCCAACCCTGCCGGACAGATTCCATCGCCGCAGTGGCAGGGTTATCACCCGCTGTAAACGGGATCAGTCGCCAAGCGCATGTTTATGACGATGCAACAGTACCGTCAGGCGGCCAACCGCATTAATGGCTTCATCCGACACCTGATGGTCGCGCAACAGATGCTGATACTCATCCATCTGGGCCAGCAATCGGGCGAAATGGTGGCTACGGTCGCGGGTAGCGGCAATCACCTGTTCCGCCGTCGCCCGCATCTGGCGATGAAACGCAGACAAAACAGGGCTGACCGGCAGTTCCAGCGTCCGCAAACGCTGATGCATCATGATCAGTGACAACGCCAGCCGGTACCGACTTATTTCACCGGGAAACAGGTTCAGCAGCAGAAACAGGTGCTGATACAACGCAGGCAGGTGGTTCTCTCGCCGTTGCGTCGCACGGGTCGACAAGGCCGACACCGCGCCGAACACAAAGCGGTTCAGCAGCGTACGGCCGGTTTGTTCACGGGTATTGTCGCGGATCAGCAAAATCACGAGCAAAGCCAACATACAGCCGATCACCTGCCCAATCGCGTTATCAAGAAACTGAGACAGGTTGAACTTCATCGGATTGCTGAGCACCAGAATGTTGATGGTACTGGCCAGCGCGCCCAGCGATCCCAGCCGCCGTTTTTGAACCTCAATGCCGATGACAAACGCCATACCGCCGAGACTCAAACACAGCAGCAGCAGGCTTTGCTGGGTGGACGGCAACACCAGCATAAACATCAGCGCCCCCAGCGGCAGCGCCACCAAAGAACCAATCAGAAAGTCTTTCGCCGCCATCACCGGATTCGGTAACCGCATCACCAGCGATGTCACCACCGCGATGATCACCATGCATGAACTGCCCGAGGTCCAGCCGGTCCATAACCAGAACAAACAGCCCAGACCAGTCGCCACCGTGGTACGCACGCCATTAATCATCGCATGACGGGTTTCCGCCGAGCTGGCTTTTACCGGTACGTCGGCATCCAGCAATGCGGCTTCGCTCTGACCAATACGCGCATTGGTTTTCACGCCTTTCGACAACAACTGGTAGCGCGTCGCGGCCCCCAGCCAGCTTATCAGCGTCGGCGGCAGGCTGCTGCCGTGCGCCGCCGCCAGATGGCGTAACTGCCGCAAACGCCGCTGTACCTCCGCCGGATTGTCCGCCGGGTGCTCCAACATCACGGCGATCGCCCCTTTAACCGCATCAGGATGATCCTGTAACGTCAACCGGATTTCGCACGCCTGAGTGATCATAATCCAGGATTGAGTCAACAACGTGGTTATCCGGCGGCCGGCACCCTGCCAGCGAGATGACTCCATCATCAATACGCTGCGCATACCGTTGATAGCATGGGTTTTACGCACCAGCGCGTTCCACGCGGCATCCAGCGCCTGTTTCGACATGCCGTTCACACAACCTTGCAGCAAGTGATATTGCCCGACCAACAGCTCATCCAGCGCCCGGTCGATATCCTGCTTGACCGAACGCGGCGAGAACAGCAAGTCGGCTAAAATGGCGCAGACGATACCCAGCACAATCTCACTGCAACGCTCAACGGCAAACTGCGGAATACGCAGCGGCGCGCTCTGACTGGTCACGATGATGATCAGCGTCGTGTAGCCCGCCAGCGCAAACACATAGGCGTTTTCCAGTTTGATCAGTGATGAAATCCAGACGCAGACCCCCGCCCACAGGCAACACAGCATCAGCATCACTACCGGTGCCTGCACCGTGGCGATGATAATCACCAGAGCCGCAATACAGCCGATAAAGGTGCCGATGACCCGCAACATGCCACGGTAACGAATCGCACCGGAGAACGGTTCGCCGCCGGCGGCAAAAGCCGGTGCTGCGGCCACGATCGCCGCGGTCAATGCCGCCCAGCGCGGGGTTTCCAGTTGCAAAAAGAACCCCAGAACCAACGACAGCACGATCGCCGCACTGAGTTTGAAGGCAAACCGCAGGCGCAAAAACGCGGGACTGTTCATCATAAGCCCCTGCTTAGCCGAACTCGCGCAGGCGATGTAATAGTTGCAATAACGGCGACATCGACTTGGTATTGCGGGTCTGTTCGCCGGTCACCACGACGGTGGCGGTGGTGCCGGCCGGATACTGGTCGCCCCATTGTTGTTCAAGACGAATTTTTACCGGCACCCGCTGAGCCAACCGCACCCACTCCAGATTGGAATCCACCGTTGCCAGACCTTTGTTATCCGCGGTACTGCTGCTGTTGGTGACCCCGGCGGCAATACTATCGACCGAACCGAACAAAATCTTGTTACTGCCCAACGGAGTGATTTCCACCCGGTAACCGGGCCGGACCTCCGCCAGTTTGGTTTCTTCCATGTAAGCCAGCAGATAGAACGAATCCTTTTTCACCAACGCCACCGCGGTAGCGCCGCGGGTAATGTATTCGCCGGCATGGACATGTAAGTTGGTTATCCAGCCGTCAGCCGGGGCGCGCACCACCGTACGCGCCAGATCGAGTTTCGCCAGTTCCTGCTCCGCCTGCGCCTTTGCCAGTTGGTGTAATGTGGTTTGCAACGCATTGCCGGACTGTTCAATTTCCTCCCGCGACATCGCCTGCACCCCAAGACGCTGACGGCGCGCCGATTCCCGCTTTTTCTCATCGGCCAGCGCCTGATAATAGGCGACATCCGCCTGCGCCTGCTCCAGCGCCTGCTGATAACGCGGCTGATCAATCACGAACAGCACATCACCCTGTTTCACCGGCTGGTTATCCTGCACTTTGACATCGGTCAACAGGCCGCTGACATCGGGGGCGATCGCCACCACATCGGCACTAAAACGGGCGTCGCGCGTCCAGGGGGATTCAGTATAAAACGACCAGACGCGCACCAGCGCCACCCCAGCCAGTAGTACCAGTAATAACGTCACGGCCATGCGGCTGAATTTCTTGAAAATGACTTTCACAACAGATGTTTTCACAACAACCTCAAAGACCGAAATGGAACAGCGCATAGAACAGGCAGACAAACAGCGCGGTATTAAACAGAGCCGGGTGCCAAACCAGGTCGTAGATACCGGTGGGATGCAGCAGGCGGGTACAGACAAAAAATAGCGCCAGCGTCACCAGCAGCACAAAAAATACCGGTGGAAACGACAGGCCGAATAGCACCATAACCGGGAGTGAATTCATCCTCTTTTCCTTATGTTCTGCGTCACGCTGCTTGTCGCTCGCACCGCTAACCCTGAGTATCGGTGGCGAGAAGGACAGAAAAATACCCTCTCCCGCCGACCAACCGTCGGCAGGTGAAAGACACAGCGTTAACTGAATAATCACGATGGCGGGGGCTGATTTACTGCATCTCGTTCACGGTGTTAAATCAGCGTTTTTAACCCTTCGGAACAACCACGGCGGCAAAGACAGGCAATCAGGCCCGCGCTTTGTGGTCATACAGGCTATATTATGAAACGTTATTATTATGTTATCTACGCAGTGTGATCTAAATCACTTTTAAGCCAGGGTTAATAATGGAACGATTAAAGAGCATGTCGGTCTTCGCCAGCGTGGTGGAATTCGGCTCGTTCACCGCCGCCGCACGCCAGTTGGCTATGAGCGTATCCGCCGTCAGCCAGACGGTGACCCGGCTGGAAGATGAGCTACAGGTGAAACTGCTCAACCGCAGCACCCGCAGCATCGGGCTGACGGAAGCCGGCAGGATCTATTACCACGGCTGTCGCCGTATGCTGCACGAAGCACAGGAAGTGCATGAGCAGTTATACGCGTTCAACAACACCCCTATCGGTACGCTGCGCATCGGCAGTTCCTCCACCATGGCGCAAAATGTGCTGGCTACGATGACCACCGACATGCTGAAGGAATATCCGGGTTTGTCGGTCAATCTGGTATGCGGCATTCCAGCACCGGACCTGATTGCCGATGGGCTGGATATCGTCATTCGGGTCGGTGCGTTGCAGGATTCCAGCTTGTACAGCACCCGCCTCGGCTCAATGCCGATGGTGGTGTGCGCCGCCAAAAGCTATCTTGCACAGCACAGTGCGCCGGAAAAGCCCGGTGATGTGAGCAACGCGTCCTGGCTGGAGTACAGCGTTCGCCCGGACAGTGAATTCGAGCTGATCGCCCCGGAAGGGATCACCACCCGGTTAACGCCGCAAGGGCGCTTCGTCACCAATGATCCGGTCACACTGATTCGTTGGCTGAAAAACGGCGCTGGCATCGCTTATGTGCCGTTAATGTGGGTATTTGACGAGATCAAACGTGGCGAAATAGAGATCCTCTTTTCGCGCTACCACTCCGATCCACGCCCGGTGTACGCGCTCTATACCCGCCGCGACAACCTGCCGCTGAAAGTACAGGTGTGCATCAACTACCTGACCGAGTATTTCAACAAGGTGGCGCTGATTTATCAGGGATACCGGCAGGAACAACCGCAGAGCGAGCAACCGCAGAAATGAATCAGGCCGCACCAGGCGGCCTGATGTTACGATAACGGCAAAACGCTTAAGCGGTACCGCCCACCGTAATGCTATCCAGCTTCAGGGTCGGCTGGCCGACGCCGACCGGCAGACTTTGCCCTTCCTTGCCGCATACCCCGACGCCTCTATCCAGCGCCAGATCGTTGCCGACCATCGAGATCTGCTGCATGGCTTCAATACCGGAGCCAATCAGCGTCGCGCCTTTCACCGGTTTGGTGACACGGCCATTCTCGATCAGATACGCTTCCGAGGTGGAGAACACGAATTTGCCGGAGGTGATATCCACCTGACCGCCGCCAAAATTCGGCGCGTACAAACCATACTCCACGCTGGCGATAATCTCTTCCGGGGTGGACTTGCCCGCCAGCATATAGGTGTTGGTCATCCGCGGCATCGGCAGATGCGCGTAAGACTCGCGGCGGCCGTTGCCGGTCGGCGCAACGCCCATCAAGCGGGCATTCAGCTTGTCCTGCATATAACCTTTCAGGATGCCGTTCTCGATCAGCACGTTGTACTGGCCGGGTACGCCTTCGTCGTCCATCGCCAGCGAGCCGCGACGCCCTTCCAGCGTGCCGTCATCCACCACCGTACACAATTCGGACGCCACCAGTTTGCCGACCTGCCCGCTGAACACCGAGGTGCCGCGACGGTTAAAATCGCCTTCCAGACCATGCCCGACCGCTTCGTGCAGCAGCACGCCAGGCCAGCCGGCACCCAGCACCACCGGCATTGGCCCGGCCGGTGCCGCGACCGCAGACAAATTCACCAGCGCCATGCGCACGGCTTCTTTAGCCCAGGCTTCCGCCCGCGCTTCACCCTCCGCCTGCTGCCAGAAATAGTCGTAGCCGGTGCGCGCGCCGCCGCCGCTGGAACCGCGTTCGCGACGGCCGTTTTCCTCAACCAACACACTGACGGACAACCGCACCAGCGGGCGTACATCCGCCGCCAACGTACCGTCAGTGGCGGCAACCAGAATCAACTCGTACACCCCAGTCAGGCTGGCGGTCACTTCCTGTACGCGAGAATCCGCCGCACGAGCGGTGGCGTCAACCCGTTGCAGCAACGCGATCTTCTCTTCACGGCTCAGGCTATCCAGCGGATTGGCCTGCGGGTAGAGACCACGGTGCGGCACCTCACCCAACGTTTTAACCGCACCGTTGCCCTGCTCGCGCACAATGCTGCGGGCCGCCTGCGCGCTTTGCTGCAAGGCATTGAGCGTGATCTGGTCGGCATAGGCAAAACCGGTCTTTTCACCGCTGATGGCGCGGATCCCGACCCCTTGATCGATATGATAAGAACCGTCCTTGATGATGCGGTCTTCCAGCACCCAGGACTCATGATAGCTCGACTGAAAATACAGGTCGGCGTAGTCAAGACGCCGTTCACTCAACGTGCCCAAAATGGACTGAAGATCCTGATGGCTCAGTTTATTGGCTGTGAGTAATTGCTCACTGACAAATGTCAGACTCATAGAATGTCACTCTTATTGTCAATGTCATCAGATAACCAGACCGCCGTTACTGGCCTGCCGCACCGGCGGCATTGGCTTTTTGCGGTTCACGCACTACTTCCTGAATCTTTGGTTGATCCACACTACCGGAAATATGGTAACGAATCAGGGAAATTTTACTCCACAGCGGGCCCAACACCTTACTGGCGGCAAACACCGCCGCCCCGATAACCGGGTTCACCGCAAAGGCGGTGGCTACGCCGACCGTTGCGGAAATTTCCGGCGCGACGACCGCTTCCATCGAAACGTCGCGTTTTACCAGGTCAACATCGCCCTTCATAGCGATATCCGCTTCCAGGCCGTCCACCAGCAAATTATCGGTGTGCAACACCCCGTCTTTTATCCACGCCGTACTGCGAACCGAATCAAAGTAAAAGCCTTTGCCGAACGTATCGCTGAAATCAAACTGTAGCTTACGCAGCAGCGCATCGAAACTCACCAGACGCAATAATTGCCCGGCCTGGCCGGTGCCGACGTTAACGATTTCACCTTTGCCGATATCGGTTTTCAAAATGCCGCTCAGGCTTGGAATATGCGGCGACCACGGCGAACCGCGCCAGTACAAGTCATAATCAATCTTAAACGCACCGGCACGCAACGGCGTCGCCAGGCCCAGCCAGTCGGCGTTGTCGCTCAGGCTGTTGCCCGACAACTGGCCTTTTATCGCCGTACGAGTGCCTTCGCCGCTCTCCTGCCAGCTGCCGTCCAGCGTGAGTTTCGCTTTACCGCTATCGACCACCCCATTGGCCAGCACCAGCTTATTCGGCTCGGGTTGCAGCGCCCCCTTCACCTGACCGATGTTTTGCCCCATCAACCAGCATTCCCGGCAATCAAACTGCAACGCCGGCCAGTCTTCAAAGCGAATACTCGGATCGTTGAGCGGCGACTTTTTCTCTGCCAGCGCCGCCGGGTTGGTCGCATCATCGCCTTGCCACTGCGGATTGTAATACAGATAGCGAACATCGCTACGCCATTGTCCGACGGCGGGGATCAACAAACGGCCATCGATCTCCCGGCCGGCCACCGTGATTTCACGGCCGCCGTTCTGGGTACGGCTGGTAAACATCAGATCATGCCACTGTTGACCCAGCACCTTCAGTTCCGGCGTCATCAGCGTTACCCGGTCCGGCCATTGGAAACGGCTGGCCGCCGTCTGCTCGGTTACCGTGTGTCGAACGCCGGGCAGCAACGCCAGCCAGCGTTCGCCGTCCAGCGGCGGCAACGCCAACGTCAGCGACGAATCATCCGGCAGAGGCGGAAGTTTCGTGCCGTCCTGCCAGGCCGCCCGCGCCAGTATCACTTTGCTCTCTTTAAGCAGCCATTGACTGTTGAAAGACTGTTTTTTCCCTAACGTGCCGCTCAGCGTGAAACCGCGTACATCGCCTTTGGCATTAGCCTGAAGTCCCAACGCCGCGCCGCCCGCCTTATTTAACGGTGAAGGTAAGTAACTGCTTACTTCCTTCAAATCACCCTGGAAGTTCACTTCATAGCTGGATGATCCACGGTGAGGCAGCGTCACCTGCACTGAACTCTGCCAGCCGGCATTGCCCTTCAACGCCGCCGCAACGGGTTTAGGTAGCCACGGCAAACGGGATACGGCCCAGCTTCCCTGCAACCCCACATCAACCAGAAACGCGTTTTCCTGTTCCTGAGTCGAGAAATTGAACGTGAGGGGCTGTTCCAGCCAACGCGCCTGCAACGTTTGGCTGGCGAGGTTGCCGTTATCGTAGTGAAATTGTCCGCTGACCGCCTGGAGTGAGGCATCCAATGGTTTGATAAACAAAGAATTATTATTCAGCGCCACATCGCCGCTGGCTTTTACCATCCCACCATTGAGCGGGATATCCAGATGCAGATTACCCTGAACCTCTCCGCCAATCTGGATCTGTCTGAGCGCACCGCCGATCGAGTTTTTCATCGGCGTTTGATCGAAGTAATCGCTCACTTCTTTGCCGCTACCGCTGATGTCGCCATCGATCAGCAGCTTCTCTTTGCTGTAATCTGGGATCACCGCATTGATATTGCGCCCTTCAGCATCGCCCAGCATCACCTGCGGCGCCAGCATCCACAGGCCGTTGTTAAGGAAATTCAGCGTAATATCCAGGTTATCCAGCGCCGGCCAGCCGGGCTGGAACTCAAAGCGAGATTTCTCCAGCGGCACCCAGACCTGAAATTGTCCTTCCTGATGCTCGAACGGGAACTGAGCCGGGTTACCGGCAAACACCAGCGTGGCATTATCCACCTGGCCCGACTTGATGGCGCCGGTCAGATAATCCACCAGATTTTTGCCCATAAAGGGTTCAGGATAGTAACGCCAGGCGTCGGCGGCATCGCCGAGCCGAATCCCGGCCAGAATATCCAGCCGGGGTTCCCCCTGAACAGGATGACGATAGCGGAAATCACCGTTGGCCCACAACGAACGGGAGCGCACATCCAGCCCTTGCCCCCACAGTTCCCAACCCTGCGCACTATTGCGCCACTCCAGCGTGGCGTCGGCCTGACGAATATCCAGCGGCGCACGGAACATGTCCTGATACGGCAACGTACTCTGCGCCAGATTTACCCGCGTCCGCCCGCGCGTCAGGCTACCGGTTGCCTCGCCGGATACATGATTAGCGCCCGGCAGCCGTTGCCAGTTTTGCCAGCCGACATCCTGCCAGTTCACCTGAAAACGGGTCAGATCCGGCTGCTGCAAGGGGATATCCAGCGCCAGCGTGGTCAGTTGCCCTTGCGGCTGCAATGCCTGCCAACGGGTTTTTAGTTCCGGCGTGGTGGTGCTGAGCAACGGCAGCAGCGGCCCCAGCCGTTCCAACGCCAGGTGACGGCCGCGAATGCGTAGCTCGGCCGGACGGTCCGGCCCCAACAGTTGGGTATCCGCCGGCAACCACAGGGCAGACAATTGTCCTTTCGGCCAGTCGACGCCGTCGGTGGACAAATTCAGCGACGGTACATCCAATTGCCAGCCGTTTTGATAACGGCTGGCGTGCAGCGTCATGCCGTTAACGCCCAGCCGGTGCAACGTCGCGCCGTCGCGCCAACTGGCATCGCCCTGACTGAGCAGCAGATCGCCGCCGTACATATCGCCTTCCCGCACCTGCAACCAGGCCGCCAGGCTGAACCTGGCGCTCTCAAGCCCGGTGTTGCTGCGGATCCAGCGGCCCAGCCACGGTTTCATGTCGATATTGTCGGCCTGCAAATACACCATGCCGTTATTCAGCCAGCCTTGTTCATCACGTAAATCCATACGCAACTGCACCACGCCGTGCTGACCGGTAAAACTCGACAGGCTAATTTGTCCTTCCGCCCGGTGCCGATTTTTGCTGTTTAACCAAGTCAACTGGGGAACGTGCAATTCGGCCTGGGTGCCCGATGGGGTCAGAAAACGGATGCGGCTATTACGCAGATCGAAGTGATCGAACTGACGCAGGAACAGCGAGCCGAACTGATCCGGCTCCCAACTGCGGGTACGCTGCCTTTCGGGGTCGATCGGCTTTTTGATGTCTAATTGCAGGTGATAAAACGTAAGATCGCGGAACTTCCACTTCAGATGCAGCAACGACTGCCAGACATCCAGCGCTACTGAAATGCGCTCGGATTGCCACTCGGCATCCGGGTGATGAATACGCAGGTTGGTGATATCCAGCGTCGGCCCAAACGTTTCCCAACTGCCGCTGAGGCTATCCACCTCCATCGGCAGGCCGGTAACGGACTGCGCCCAGGCCACGATCTGTGGCCGGAAAGTATCCAGCGTCGGCAGCACCATTCTCAGGCCGCTGACCAGCAACGCGGCCAGCACAACCAAAATGGCACACGTCGCTGCTGCTATTCCGGGCAATCGCTTTATGCCGGGCAGTCGCCTCACACCTGTCTCCTCATTGTTCGTCACCGGCGACGAGCGAAAACCTTAACAGAGAAAGCCCGCCGGCCGACATCCGGCGACGGGCGGCATGACGTTACATCATGACCACATCAAACTGTTCCTGACTGTACAGCGGTTCGATCTGCACCTTAACCTGCTTGCCGACGAAAATCTCCACTTCCGCCAGCGCGTGCGACTCGTCGCTTTTCAATGCTTCGCCCACCGCCGGCGATGCGTAGACCAGGAAACGATCGGAGTCATAAGCGTGGTGTACTCGCACGATTTCACGCATGATTTCATAGCACACGGTTTCCACGGTTTTCACCGACCCGCGGCCGTGACAGGTTGGGCACTCGCTGCATAACACGTGTTCTATGCTCTCACGGGTACGCTTGCGCGTCATCTCCACCAGTCCCAATTGAGAGAAGCCGCTGATGCCGGTTTTGACCCGATCTTTGCTTAACGCCTGTTCCAACGAATGCAGTACGCGACGGCGGTGATCCTCATTCGCCATATCGATGAAATCGATGATGATGATGCCGCCCAGATTGCGCAAACGCAGCTGACGGGCAATCGCCTGCGTCGCTTCGATGTTGGTATTAAAAATGGTTTCGTCCAGATTACGATGGCCGACAAACGCACCGGTGTTGATATCGATGGTGGTCATCGCTTCCGTCTGGTCGATAATCAGATAGCCGCCGGATTTCAGTTCAACTTTGCGATCCAGCGCCCGCTGAATTTCGTTTTCCACGTCGTACAGGTCGAAAATCGGCTGTTTGCCGCTGTAATGCTCCAGCTTACTGGTCATTTCAGGGATGTATTCGGCGGTGAACTCCAGCAGGGAGTCGTAAGTCAGCTTCGAATCAACGCGAATGCGATCCAGCGACGCGTCGGCAAAATCCCGCAAAATACGGTGCGCCAGCGCCAACTCGCCATACAGTTTGCACTTGGTCTGGTTGCGCTTTTTGCGCTCCATCACCTTGGTCCATAAGCGCTTAAGAAAAGCGGCGTCCTGCGCCAGCTCTTCCTCTCCCACGCCTTCGGCCGCGGTACGGATGATGAAGCCGCCTTGCTCGTCGCAATAGTCGGCCACCGTTTTTTTCAGGCGCTCACGCTCGGCCTCGCTTTCAATACGTTGAGAAACCCCGACGTGCGAGGCTCCGGGCATGAAAACCAGATAACGCGACGGCAGCGTGATATCGGTGGTCAGACGTGCGCCCTTGGTGCCAAGCGGGTCTTTCACCACCTGCACCATCAAATCCTGACCCTGACGCACCAGCTCGGCGATATCGCGCACATGAAAGTTTTTCTGCTCGTCGCCCGCCACGCACTCGGTATGCGGCATGATATCGGACGCGTGCAGAAACGCCGCCTTGTCCAGGCCGATATCAACGAACGCCGCCTGCATTCCCGGCAGCACACGGCTGACGCGGCCTTTATAGATATTGCCGACAATCCCGCGCCGGGCTTCACGTTCAATATGAATTTCCTGCAAAATGCCGCCGTCGATATAGGCAACACGCGTCTCTGAAGGGGTAATATTTACCAGCAATTCAGCGGTCATGGGTTCCTCGTTCTTTACGCTGTGCAGAAAAATGTGTGAACAATTCAAGCGTTTCCACCAATGGCAACCCTACCACGGCATGATAACTCCCGAAAATCGATTTAACGAAACATCCGCCTTTTCCCTGAATGCCGTAAGCGCCCGCTTTATCCATCGGCTCGCCGCTGGCGATATACGCTGTAATATCATCATCGGAAAGGGGTCGGAACTGCACCTCGGTCACCACTCGTGTCGATACGCTCTCGCGGCGGTCGGCCAGCGTCACCGCCGTCATCACCTGATGGCGGTGGCCCGACAATGCGCGAAGAATGCGAACGGCATCGTCTTCATCGCGCGGTTTTTCCAGTACCTGGCCGTTCAACACGACAATGGTATCCGCCCCCAGCACCGGCAGATCCATCGGTGCCGCCGCGACGCCGGCCGACGCTTTGTCGTGCGCCAGACGGCTGACATACTGCTCCGGCGATTCGCCCGGCTGACGCTGTTCCGCGACGTCAATCTTCACGACATCGAACGACAGCTCCAGCAGGGTTAACAGTTCACGACGGCGGGGCGACGCTGACGCCAGATACAGATCGGTCATCACATTTCTCTCATCATGTTCTTGTTATTGAACGGCAAACTGACGGCGAATCTTGCGCATCAGCAGGAACAGCCACGGCCATAGCACGCCGTCGACAACACTATTCCAGAAAATTTCCGGTCGTAAAGAGACATTGATCACCAGGAACTCGGCCCAAAACACCAGTAAATCCAATACCAGCGACAGCAACATGACGACCAGCGCCTGCTGCCACAACGCCATGTTACGGAACAACTGGAATTTGAACGCCACCAGATAGGCGACAATACTCAGCCCCAACGCCCGAACCCCCAGCGTAGAACCGAGAATCAGGTCGGTGATCATCCCCAACACAAACCCGGTGCCGACATTAACCCGGTGCGGCAGCGCCATCACCCAATAAATCAGGATCAAGGTCAGCCAGGAAGGACGATACATATAAAGCTTATCCGGCCAGGGCATGATTTGCAGCACCATCGCCACCAAAAAAGAGAGCCAGATAATCCAGTGACCGTGTCGGTGATAGCTGTTCATCGGCTACCTCCCGGCGCTGCGGGTGACGTTCCCTGCGGTGATGGCGCCGTCTGATTCACAGCCGGCGATGTCGTATTGCGAGGCGGCGCCGTATTGGCAGGCTTAGACTGCGCCGCACCGTTCGTTTTCGGCGGTGTGGCTTTTACCGGAGCCGCTTTAGCCGGCGGTGCCGGCGGGCCGACAAAATCAGGCGACGAGGTATTGGCCGAGGCCGGAGCAGGCGGGCCCATTTCCTCCGGCGACGGCAGTACGTGCGGCATCATTTGCATCAGGCGCTCATTCGCCACCCGATGTACCTCGTCCTGCGGTAACGCAGTACGGGAATTACTGTCCACACCCCACATCAACAGCAGATAGCGCAAACGCTGCAGCTCGGCGGTAGGGCGAGCCTGAATAACGGTGTAGGCGCGCTGGGTATCCACTTTCACCGACGAGACGACCGCCACCGGATACCCTTCAGGGAAACGCCCGCCCAGACCGGACGTAACCAGCACATCGCCGACCCGGATATCCGTATTGTTAGGCAAGTGCTCCAGTTGTAAATCTTCGGTGCAGCCGTTACCGGCGGCAATCACGCGGATGTCGTTACGCAGCACCTGAATCGGCAGCGCATGAGAGGCATCGCAAATCAACAGCACACGGCTGGTAAACTGCCCCACCGCGACAACCTGCCCCACCACGCCTTTATCGCTGATGACCGGTTGTCCTTCGTACACGCCGTTGACGTTGCCTTTGTCGATCACCACTTGATCGCTGTACGGGTCGGACCCGGAGGACAGCACCTGTGTGACCATCTTCTGCTCTTCCTGACGCAACGGCGAGCCCAGCAGTTCACGCAGACGGGCGTTTTCCTGACGGAATTGCCCCAACAGCAACAGATCGCTGTTTTTCAACAACAGTTCCTGACGCAAAGCGGTATTTTCCCGTTCCAGTTGCTCGCGGGAGGTCAGATTGGCGGACAGGTTATCCAGCATGGCGCGCGGGCCATTCGCCAGAAAATAGAAAGGGCTGACGGCGGTATCCATGTACGTTCTGATTTTGACGAACGTACCGAGCCGACTGTCGGCAAAAATAATGACAATTGCGGTAATGACAGCAAGAAAAAGGCGCAGTTGCAGGGAGGGGCCCCGGCTAAAAATCGGCTTCATAAAATTGCGTATTCCTCGACAATAAAAAGGGGGCTACCACGCGGGATGAATCCAACAGATTTTCATCCATGCGATCGGTCCCCCTCTTTGTTCTGGCTGGATTATTCTTCGCTGAACAAATCGCCGCCATGCATGTCGATCATTTCCAACGCTTTACCGCCGCCACGTGCTACGCAAGTCAACGGATCTTCGGCCACCACAACCGGAATACCGGTTTCTTCCATCAGCAGGCGATCAAGGTTGCGCAGCAGTGCGCCACCGCCGGTCAACACCATGCCGCGCTCAGAAATATCGGACGCCAGTTCCGGCGGGCACTGCTCTAGTGCCACCATCACGGCGCTGACGATACCGGTCAGCGGTTCCTGCAACGCTTCCAGAATCTCATTGGAATTGAGATTGAAACCACGCGGCACACCCTCCGCCAGATTACGACCGCGCACTTCGATTTCGCGCACTTCGTCGCCCGGGTAGGCAGAACCGATTTCATGTTTGATACGCTCGGCGGTCGCTTCACCGATCAGCGAGCCATAGTTACGACGCACATAGTTGATGATGGCTTCGTCAAAACGGTCGCCGCCGATACGTACGGAAGAGGAGTACACCACGCCGTTCAGCGAAATCACCGCCACTTCGGTCGTACCACCACCGATATCCACCACCATGGAGCCGGTTGCTTCAGATACCGGCAGGCCGGCGCCGATCGCAGCGGCCATCGGTTCCTCGATCAGGAACACTTCGCGGGCGCCGGCACCCTGAGCAGACTCACGGATAGCACGGCGTTCAACCTGGGTCGCGCCTACCGGCACACACACCAGCACACGCGGACTCGGGCGCATAAAGCTGTTGCTGTGTACCTGTTTGATAAAATGCTGCAACATTTTTTCAGTGACGAAGAAGTCGGCGATCACGCCGTCTTTCATCGGGCGAATGGCAGCGATATTACCCGGCGTACGGCCCAACATCTGTTTGGCTTCATGACCCACGGCGGCCACGCTTTTCGGGGAACCGGCACGATCCTGGCGAATAGCCACCACGGAAGGCTCATTCAGTACAATGCCTTGTCCTTTTACGTAAATCAGGGTATTGGCGGTACCCAGGTCGATGGACAAGTCGTTGGAAAACATGCCACGAAATTTCTTAAACATAACTAAAGGATAATCCTGCAAGCTGGGGGCGGAAATGAAATCCGCTTACTGTACCAACCACACGCAACAGCGACAAGGCGCTAACCGGCTCTGCTACGGTGAAAAAATGATGTTTGCGCAAATTACCATGACAATGAATGCCTGCAGAACGGCTACCCTTCTGGCAGCGACAGGGATTGTTGCGAGTTGTCCCCGAAAATTGCGCGAACCACCGACATAAAATCTAACATTTTCGTGCGCGCCATACCGTTCAGCAAACCGGTCAGCTACGCCATGGCGCCGGTATTCTACGCTAGTTTGTTTGGATTTTGACATCAAACATACGTGCGCGGTGAATATTTTTTCAGCGTGTTGCTTACCGGCTCGGAGGCGGCGAACAGATCCCCCTGCCCGCCGCAAACGCCTTTGTCCAGCAATGTCTGCCATTCTTCACGCGTCCGCACGCCCGAGGCGAACACCTGAGCGTGCGTGCCCTTGCAGGCTTCGGTCAGGCTGCTGACAAACAGCTGATTCTCCGGCCGCTTATCCAGACTACGCACCAATCCCGGGTGGAGTTTGATCACCTCCACATGCAGCGACTTGATATAGGCGGTGCTGACCAGCGTCAGCCCGGCCTGCGTCACCGCCAGCCGACAACCTAAGCCGGTAATCATGGCCAGAATCGGACGCAAACGGCCGATATATTGACACACATCGGCCTCTGCAAGCTCAAACAACAATCGCTGGCGCTGTTTTTTCGGACACTGGAGCAGTGTTTCACGCAGCCAGCGCAGGAACGGCCGTTGCAGCAGCGAATCCACCGTGATGGGGAAAGCCAGCACCGAATCCTGCCAACTGACGGTGAGAGCGATCACCCGATTGATCAACTGGCGGTCATAACCGGAAGTCAGGCCGAGCTGACGCACCAGCGGCATGTACTCCGCCTCCAGCAACTCCTGGGTGCCATCATAAATTCGGCTAAACATTTCCCGATGGTGCACCTCGCCATCGCAGGTAATCGCCGGTTTCTGATACAAGCGCGGCCCGCCGCGCAACAGGGTGTGTTCCAGCAATGTGCGCCATTTGACGCTGCCTCGCCCTTTCTCCGGCACCCGCCGGTCATAAACGCACCAGCCGTTACCGCCCTGCAATACCGCGTTACGGGTGGCGTCTTCCACGCTTTCCATCACCTGTTCGGTGGTCTGCCCGCTGTGATACGCGCAAATACCGATGTGCAGAATATCTTCCCGATCGATGAGCGGCGTCATTGGCAGAATGTCGATGGCTTTCACCAGTTGACTGGCGATACTGTCCGCTTCTTTCAGCGTCCGATGCGGCAAAAGCACCGTAAAATCACTGTGGTAGTAACGTGCCAACAGCGCAGAGGGATAGCGCAGGACAAACGTAGACAACAGGCTGATCAGCGTATTGCGATATTCTTCAAGCACACCGCCGTAGCCATGCGTTTCCTGCAAGGTGTCGAAGTCCGGCAGGCGGATCATCATCACCACGCCATGCGTGCCGACGTCTTCCGGGTCTTCCAATTGTGTGGCGAGCTGATTTTCGAAAAACAGCCGATTATTCAGACCGGTTTGCGCATCCTGGGCCGCGAATGAGCGAATGAGGGTGTCCACCCGACTACGAGCCTCACGCGCCTCGACCAGATCCAGCAGCAACTGATCAAGAGCACCGCTGGCCATGGCCGGCCATTCGTGTACCGAACCATGCATTACGGTATCGCGTTCGCCCGCTAAAATCCGTCGGGCCCGTTTCTCCAGTTGTTCCTGGCCTGCCATCTGACGCCGCAGCCAACGCACGCCATGAAAAACGCCGACAGCGCTCATCAGTATCGCCAGTACCATCGAAAACATGGCCTTGAGATAGCGCGGTACGCCAAAAAACGGGTCGGCATAGGTGACATTGACCCGCACATCAGTGTGATGCAGCAGCGACAACGCGGTGTGACGATAAAACAGCGCCCGTTCATCCGCATCGGACAACATTTCCGGCAAACGTAATAAAAAGAGGCGTTCATGATTATCGCGGATTTCCAGTTCCACAATGCCGGCGGCTTTCATCACCGCCGGCAACCAGAACTGGATATTGTCGGGCGGCTGTACCAACAGCGCCTGATCGATACTCGCCGCCACAGCCCTGAGCTGATGCTCCATCCGTTGCTGGCTGTAACACACAAAACTGAAAATGCTGCTGACCAACATCAGCACCACGGCCAATGTCGTCAGCAACGTCATTACGATTGATATTCTGGCAGTCAACCCCATCCCTGCGCCTAACTCCGTATCAAAGAATTGAAAAATGCTTTCATGAGATACTTTGTGTGTTCTTTGCGATTTATCAGTTCGCATACTACCTGTTACAAATATAGTCCTTAAATGATTTACCTCTATTTTTGTCCCCGATAAGGAAGATTTTTATGCGCGCATTAGTACTCGGGCAACAAGATAACCGGACTGTGGCCGACATCAACACCATCGAACCATCACAATTACCTGATGGCGATGTCACTGTCGATGTGAATTGGTCCGGTATCAACTATAAAGATGCACTAGCCATCACCGGCAAAGGAAAAATCATTCGTCAATTTCCGATGGTGCCGGGCATCGATTTCGCCGGCACCGTGCGCCATAGCGACCACCCCGACTTCAAGACCGGGCAGCCCGTGGTGCTGACCGGATGGGGCGTGGGTGAAACTCATTGGGGCGGACTGGCGGAACAGGCGCGAGTCCGGGCTGACTGGCTGGTGCCGTTGCCGCAAGGGTTGACGCCACGTCAGGCGATGATCATCGGTACCGCCGGGTTTACCGCCATGCTGTGCGTGATGGCGCTGGAAGAAGGCGGCGTGACGCCTGCAAGCGGCGAGGTGGTCGTTAGCGGCGCCAGCGGCGGCGTCGGCAGTACCGCCATTGCACTCTTACACGCGCTGGGGTATCAGGTAACGGCTGTCAGCGGCCGGGCGGATAACAGCGCCTATTTGCAACAACTTGGCGCTCATCAGGTGCTGGATCGCCGGGAATTTGCCGCTGCCGGTCGTCCGCTGGAAA
The DNA here is from genome assembly GCF_000406105.1 of Dickeya chrysanthemi NCPPB 402. Taxonomy (NCBI): domain Bacteria; kingdom Pseudomonadati; phylum Pseudomonadota; class Gammaproteobacteria; order Enterobacterales; family Pectobacteriaceae; genus Dickeya; species Dickeya chrysanthemi. The sequence continues at coordinate 4,280,765 of NZ_CM001974.1, forward strand.
AACAACGCTGGGCAGGCGCTATCGACACAGTGGGCGATCAGGTACTGGCGACGCTGCTGGCCCAAATGCATTACGGCGCGACCGTCGCCGCTTGTGGGCTGGCGGGCGGCGTCGCTCTGCCAACCACGGTAATGCCATTTATCCTGCGCAACGTACGCCTGCAAGGCGTGGATTCGGTGATGACGCCGCGCGCCCGGCGTGAGGAAGCCTGGCATCGCCTGGCGGCACTGCTGCCTTCCGCTTTCTATGAACAGGTCGCACAGGAAATTACGCTGGAGCAGGTTCCCGCCGCCGCCGCCGCACTGCTGGAAAACCGGGTGACCGGCCGTACGCTGGTACGCATCGGCACCGCAGATTGATACCTCCGTCAGAACAGGTCGATAACGACCTGTTCCTCCATCTTTTTGGTAACACCCGGTAAAAAAAGAACGATTCCCCGGCACATTATTTCACCGCATACTGATGACAACGCCATCAAGACCAAAGCGTGTATTCAACCCGAATCCCCCAGCCTGACACCAATAATCAAAAGCGGGAGTTCACCATGTCCAGACATCGCAAACTAACCGACGCCGACGTGACGCCGGAATCACTGTTCCATCAGCGCCGCACCGTTCTCAAGGCGCTGGGTCTTACCGCCGCCACACTGAGCCTGCCGTCCGGCGCCCGCGCCGACCTGCTCAACTGGTTCAAGGGAAAGCCGGCCCCTCTAGCCCCACCCGGCAAACCGCTGACGTACAGTCAGCCGCCGCAGTGGCACCCTGATCTGGCGTTAACGCCGGAAGACAAAGTCACCGGCTATAACAATTTCTATGAATTTGGTCTGGATAAAGCCGACCCTGCCGCTAACGCGGGTGGCCTCAAGACCGAAGGCTGGAAGGTGCGGATTGACGGTGAAGTCGCCAACCCCATCACGCTGGACATCGACGACATTCGGCGCCGTTTCCCGCTGGAAGAACGCATCTATCGCTTTCGCTGCGTCGAAGCCTGGTCGATGGTGGTGCCATGGGTCGGGTTCGAACTGGCGCAATTGATAAAACTGGCCGAACCGACCGGTAATGCGCGTTACGTCGCTTTCCAGACCCTGTATGACCCGGCGCAAATGCCCGGCCAGAAAGACGGTTTTATCGGCGGCGGCCTCGATTACCCCTATGTCGAAGGGCTGCGTCTGGATGAAGCCATGCACCCGCTGGCCTTACTGGCGGTCGGTGTTTACGGCAAGACCTTGCCGCCGCAAAACGGCGCGCCGATACGGCTGGTCACGCCGTGGAAATACGGTTTCAAGAACATCAAATCCATCGTGCATATCACCCTGACGCGACAACAGCCGCCCTCCACCTGGAACCTGACCGCGCCTAATGAGTACGGGTTCTACGCCAATGTGAACCCTAATGTCGATCATCCTCGCTGGTCGCAAGCCAGCGAACGGGTCATCGGTGCCGGTGGGCTACTGAACGTCCAGCGTCAGCCGACGTTATTGTTCAACGGTTACGCCGATCAGGTGGCGTCGTTGTATCAGGGGCTGGATTTACGGGCTAACTTTTAATCGACTCAACCTATGACTCCCGCCGCGTTGCGGGCGTTCATCCCTATATAGATAGGAACATGACGGTATGCGTCTGACCTCCCGACACATCATCGCCCTGAAAGTCGTGCTTCATCTGGCAGCGTTCCTGCCGTTGATTTGGCTGGTGTTCGCCGTTAATCAGGGCGAGTTCAGCGCCGATCCGGCCAAAGATATCCAGCATTTTACCGGCAGAATGGCGCTGAAGCTGCTGCTGGCGACACTGATGGTGACGCCGCTGGCGCGCTACGGCAAACAACCGTTACTGATTCGCTGCCGACGATTACTGGGTCTGTGGTGTTTTGCCTGGGCCAGCCTGCACCTGCTCAGTTATACCTTGCTCGAGTTGGGGGTTAATCACCTCGATTTGCTGGGAAAAGAGATTCTCCTGCGTCCTTACCTGACACTCGGGATGGTAAGTTGGCTGATACTGCTGGCGCTGACATTCACCTCTACGCAGTCCGCGCAGCGAAAACTGGGGTCAGGCTGGCAAACACTGCACAATCTGATTTATCTGGTCGCGATCTTCGCGCCGGTTCATTACCTGTGGTCGGTAAAATCGCTGTCGCCATTGCCGATCATTTACGCTTTAGTTGCCGTCATATTGCTGCTTTTTCGCTACCAGAAGCTGCGTCGATGGCGTCGTTAATCCGCCATTTCGACACGCGCCGAACGGATTTTTCAGCAAGATTTCGTAAAACTTTGTCAATAACGCCGCGGGTAACTCCGCAGATAAGACCAGTATTTGGCTGCTAACTGCTACGATATGGCTATAATGTTCAAACCGCGCGGATGAAAAGGGACATTTTCGCTCCGCAAAGGGTGACAAACGGATAGCTTCGCGTTATGTTGTGCGCCACTGAGCCAATCGAGGGAGATAGCAGCACAATGGCAGACAAGTTTCACATTTTGCTCCTTAACGGTCCAAACCTGAATCTGCTGGGAACCCGTGAGCCGGAGAAATACGGCCATACGACGCTGGCGGAGATCGTGAGCCGGCTGGAACAAGATGCGGCAGCGCTGAACGTGCGGCTTTCCCACCTGCAGTCGAATGCAGAACATGAGCTGATTGACCGAATCCATCAGGCCAGAGGAAATACCGATTTCATTCTGATTAACCCGGCAGCGTTTACCCACACCAGTGTGGCGTTGCGGGATGCTCTGTTGGCGGTCTCCATCCCGTTTATCGAAATCCACCTGAGTAACGTGTACGCACGTGAGCCCTTCCGTCACCACTCCTACCTGTCTGATGTGTCGGCTGGGGTGATCTGCGGTCTGGGCGCAGATGGATACCATTATGGTTTACAGACGGCAGTCAAACGCCTGTCTACGTCCAATTAATCGTTTCCAATTAACAAGAGTACGGAACCACATTCATGGATATTCGTAAAATCAAGAAGCTGATCGAACTGGTTGAAGAATCCGGCATCGCCGAACTGGAAATCTCCGAAGGCGAAGAGTCGGTACGCATCAGTCGTACTCCGGCACCGGGCAGTTATCCGATGATGCAACAGGCTTACGCGCCGATGCCGCAGTTCGCTCCGGCCGCCGCACCGGCGGCAGCGCCAGCCGCTGCTGCTGAAGCCGCCGCTCCGGCCGCCATCAGCGGTCATGTGGTGCGTTCGCCGATGGTCGGTACGTTCTATCGCACGCCAAGCCCGGATGCCAAACCTTTCGTGGAAGTCGGCCAGCAGGTGAAAGTGGGTGATACCCTGTGCATCGTTGAAGCAATGAAAATGATGAACCAGATCGAAGCGGACAAAGCAGGCGTGGTGAAAGCCATTCTGGTTGAAAGCGGCCAGCCGGTCGAGTTTGACGAGCCACTGGTTGTCATCGAATAACGAGGCTTACCATGCTAGATAAAATTGTCATCGCCAACCGCGGTGAGATTGCGTTGCGCATTTTGCGTGCCTGCAAAGAGCTGGGCATCAAAACCGTCGCGGTGCACTCCACGGCGGACCGCGACCTGAAACACGTATTGCTGGCGGACGAAACCGTGTGTATCGGTCCGGCTCCGTCGCCAAAAAGCTATCTGAATATCCCGGCGATCATCGCAGCAGCGGAAATCACCGGTGCAGTGGCCATCCACCCCGGTTACGGTTTCCTGTCTGAAAACGCCGACTTCGCCGAGCAGGTAGAGCGTTCCGGTTTTATCTTCATCGGTCCGCGCGCCGACACCATCCGCCTGATGGGCGACAAAGTGTCTGCCATCAGCGCCATGAAGAAAGCCGGCGTTCCCTGCGTACCCGGTTCTGACGGCCCGTTGGGCGACGACATGGATAAGAACCGCGCCATCGGCAAGCGCATCGGTTATCCGGTCATTATCAAAGCTTCCGGCGGCGGCGGCGGTCGCGGTATGCGCGTCGTACGTAGCGAAAAAGAGCTGGAACAATCCATCGCGATGACCCGCGCAGAAGCCAAAGCGGCGTTCAACAACGATATGGTCTACATGGAAAAATATCTGGAAAACCCACGCCATGTGGAAATCCAGGTATTAGCCGACGGTCAGGGCAACGCCATTTATCTGGCGGAGCGTGACTGTTCCATGCAGCGCCGTCATCAGAAAGTGGTGGAAGAAGCGCCGGCACCGGGCATCACCGCCGATCTGCGGCGTTACATCGGTGAACGTTGCGCCAAAGCGTGCGTAGACATCAACTACCGCGGTGCGGGCACGTTCGAATTCCTGTTCGAGAATGGCGAGTTCTATTTCATCGAAATGAACACCCGTATTCAGGTAGAACACCCGGTAACCGAGATGATCACTGGTGTTGACCTGATCAAAGAACAGCTGCGTATCGCTGCCGGTCAGCCGCTGTCCATCAAGCAGGAAGAAGTGAAAGTACGCGGTCACGCGGTGGAATGCCGTATCAACGCCGAAGACCCGAACACCTTCCTGCCGAGCCCAGGCAAGATCACCCGCTTCCACGCGCCAGGCGGTTTTGGCGTTCGCTGGGAATCGCACATTTATGCCGGTTATACCGTACCGCCGCATTACGATTCCATGATAGGCAAGCTTATCACCTACGGCGAAAGCCGCGACATCGCCATTTCTCGCATGAAGAATGCGTTGGCTGAGCTGATCATTGATGGCATCAAGACCAACGTGGAATTGCAGATGCGCATCATGTCCGACGAAAACTTCCAGCATGGTGGCACCAACATCCACTATCTGGAGAAGAAACTCGGCCTGCAGTAATCTTCCGCACCGATGAAACGGGCCGGCCCATGCCGGCCCGTTTTTATTTCTGCGCTATTCGCCGCTTTCTGGTGCGATATCTCGATTTTTCGCTGGGCAATTGGCTGGCATGCCGTAAAATCCCCTGTTTTGTGTCATCTATAACCCAAAATAATTCGAGTTGCAGGAAGGCGGCAACGCAGCGAATCCCCAGGAGCTTACTCAAGTAAGTGACTGGGGTGAGCGACAAATCTGCCGGGAGCAGATTTGAACGCAGCTTGCTGCGGCCCTAAAAGGGCGAGGCCCAGGGATGGGCCGAGTAATAAAGCCAACGCACCTGCAACTTGAAGTATGACGGATATACACACTGATTCCTGCTGGATTTAGGGGGAAATCATGGATAAACGCTTTCTACAGGCTCACCGCGAAGCCCGCTGGTCACTGATGTTGACGCTGGCCTATCTGGTGGCCTGGGTGCTCTTTGCCTATCTACCCGACAACCGTCCCGGCCTGACCGGTTTGCCACACTGGTTCGAACTGGCCTGTCTTTTACTGCCGCTGCTGTTCGTCGGCTTGTGCTGGCTGATGGTGCGCGTCATCTTCCGCGATATTTCACTGGAGAATCACGATGCAGAGTGATGTCATCCTGCCGCTGATTGCTTATCTGTTACTGGTGTTTGGTCTGTCGGTCTATGCCTGGCGGCGTCGCCAACAAGGTAATTTTCTCACCGAGTACTTTATCGGCAATCGCTCGATGGGCGGCTTTGTGCTGGCTATGACGTTAATCGGCACGTATGTCAGCGCCAGCTCGTTTATAGGCGGCCCCGGCGCTGCCTATAAATACGGGCTGGGCTGGGTACTGTTGTCGATGATTCAGGTGCCGACGATGCTGTTGTCGCTCAGCATCCTCGGTAAGAAATTCGCGATTCTGGCGCGCCGTTACAACGCTATTACCCTCAATGACATGTTGTACGCCCGCTACGGCAGCCGTTTGCTGGTGTGGTTTGCCAGCCTGAGCTTGCTGGTGGCGTTTATCGGCGCAATGGCGGTGCAGTTCATCGGCGGAGCCCGGTTGCTGGAAACCGTGGCGCATGTGCCTTATAACGTCGGACTGCTGATTTTCGGTATTACCATCTTGCTCTATACCGCATTCGGCGGCTTTCGCGCCAGCGTACTGAACGATGCGCTGCAAGGCATCGTGATGCTGATCGGCACCGTGCTGCTGCTGGCAGGCGTTATCTACGCAGCAGGCGGGCTATCGTCCGCCGTCGACAAACTGGCGCAGATCAACCCGGCGCTGGTCGATCCGCACGGCAGCAATCAGATCCTGTCCGCACCGTTCATGGCCTCATTCTGGGTACTGGTGTGTTTCGGTGTGATCGGCCTGCCCAATACCGCCGTGCGCTGCATTTCCTACCGTGACAGCAAAGCGCTGCACCGCGGCATCTTGATCGGGACGATTGTCATCAGCGTGCTGATGCTGGGTATGCATCTGGCCGGGGCGCTAGGGCGCGCCATTCTGCCTAACCTGACCATTCCGGACCAGGTGTTGCCGGAACTGATGCTCACCGTGCTGCCGCCACTGGCCGCCGGGATCTTCCTGGCCGCACCGACTGCCGCCATCATGTCGAACATTAACGCCCATTTACTTCAGGCTTCCGCCACGATCGTGAAAGATCTTTACCTGAGCGTCTATCCTCAGAAAATAAGCGATGAGCGCTATATCCGGCATTTATCCAGTTTTACCACCCTGATGCTCGGCCTGCTGGTGCTGCTGGCGTCATGGCGGCCGCCGGAAATGATTATCTGGCTGAATCTGCTGGCGTTCGGCGGGCTGGAAGCGGTGTTCCTGTGGCCATTGGTACTCGGCCTCTATTGGGAACGCGCCAACGCCGCCGGCGCGCTGAGTTCGATGTTCAGCGGCGCCGTCAGCTATACACTGCTCGCCAGCTTCAATCTCCAACTGGCCGGCTTTCATCCGATTGTGCCATCGCTGCTGTTAAGCCTGGTGGCGTTTATTCTGGGTAATCGCGTTGGGCGTCAACCCGCGCCTGCGGTTACCGCATCTTCATCACTTTGAGGTCAGAGGCTGCTATGCCGTGGATTCAACTGAAAATCAATACGTCCGGCGCACATGCGGAGCAACTGGGCGATGCGCTGTCTGAAAGCGGCGCCGTCTCGGTCACGTTTCAGGACACGCATGACACGCCGGTGTTCGAACCCCTGCCGGGCGAAACCCGCCTGTGGGGCGATACCGATGTCATCGGCCTGTACGACGCCGAAACCGATATGGCCGAGGTCGTTGCCATACTGGAGCAGGAACCGCTGCTCGGCGCCGGTTTCCAACACAAAATCGAGCAGTTGGAAGACAAAGACTGGGAGCGGGAATGGATGGAAAACTTCCATCCGATGCAGTTCGGCAAGCGGCTGTGGATTTGCCCAAGCTGGCGTGACGTACCGGACCCGAACGCGGTCAACGTGATGCTGGACCCCGGCCTGGCATTCGGCACCGGCACCCACCCCACCACCTCGCTGTGCCTGCAATGGCTCGACGGGTTGGATCTGGACGGCAAAACCGTCATCGATTTCGGCTGCGGCTCCGGCATTCTGGCGATCGCCGCCCTGAAACTCGGCGCCGCCCGCGCCATCGGTATCGATATCGATCCGCAAGCGATCCAGGCCAGTCGCGATAATGCCCAGCGTAACGGCGTGTCTGAACGTCTGGATCTGTATCTGCCGAAGGATCAGCCAAACGATCTGTCTGCCGATGTGGTAGTAGCCAATATTCTGGCCGGCCCGCTGCGCGAGCTGGCGCCGCTGATCAGCGTGCTGCCGAAAACCGGCGGCCATCTCGGCCTGTCCGGCATTCTGGCTTCACAGGCGCAGAGTGTAGCGCAAGCCTATGCAGAGCGATTCCAGCTCGACCCGGTGGCGGAAAAAGAAGAGTGGTGCCGTATTACCGGTATCCGTAAACCAGCGTGATCCGTTACCTTCACCAGCCGAAACATCGCCGTTTCGGCCGGTGATCCACGCCGATATTTCGTTGGGCAAACCGACTACTGTTACCATCAATCACTATTTCTATGCGGTGAAACAGCATATTCAGGCGGATGTTTAATTTCCCCGGCATGTACACAAAATCGGCAGCGTAGGAATAACACTCTGTAAACAAAGGGAAAATAAAAACCGCGCAGAAGCAATGCAGCATTTCCTTGATCTGTTCCGCTCAATTGCTCAAAGTTTGGCCTTTCCTATCGCGTAAAAAATGCGTAATATACGCGCCCTTGCAGGCACAGTATGGTCACTCTTTGTCTATGCGCATTGGACAATTTCAGCTTCCCAATCGTTTGATTGCCGCCCCGATGGCGGGCGTAAGCGATCGCCCTTTCCGGGCTCTCTGTTACGCGATGGGTGCTGGAATGACGGTTTCCGAGATGCTCTCTTCCAATCCGGAAGTGTGGCGTTCGGACAAGTCGCGCTTGCGCATGGTACATAGCGATGAGCCCGGTATCCGGGCGGTACAGATAGCCGGCGGCGATCCGGATGAGATGGCGGAAGCCGCCAGAATCAACGCGGAAAACGGCGCGCAGGTCATTGACATCAACATGGGATGTCCGGCCAAAAAGGTTAACCGCAAGATGGCCGGTTCGGCGCTGTTGCAGTACCCGGAGTTGGTGAAACAGATCCTGACGGCGGTGGTGAAAGCGGTAGACGTACCGGTGACGCTAAAAATCCGTACCGGCTGGGCGCCGGAGCACCGTAACTGTGTAGAGATTGCCCAATTGGCTGAAGATTGTGGTATTCAGGCGCTGACCGTTCATGGACGCACGCGTGCGTGTCTGTTCAATGGCGAGGCGGAATACGACAGCATTCGGACAGTTAAGCAGAGTGTTTCCATTCCCATCATTGCGAATGGCGACATTACTGACCCGCGCAAAGCCAGAGCGGTTCTTGATTACACCGGGGCTGATGCCTTGATGATAGGACGAGCCGCTCAGGGAAGACCCTGGATCTTTCGGGAAATCCAGCATTATCTGGACACAGGGGAGTTGCTGCCGCCCCTGCCACTGGCAGAGGTCAAGCGCTTGTTGATCGGGCATATACGGGAATTGCACGACTTTTATGGTCCAGGCAAGGGATTTCGTATAGCACGTAAGCACGTGTCCTGGTATCTCCAGGAGCACGCCCCAAACGACCAGTTTAGGCGCACATTCAACGCCATAGAGGACGCCAGCGAACAGCTGGAGGCGTTGAAGGCATATTTTGAAAATCTTGCGTAAACAGAAAAAGAGCTGACAGAACTATGTTCGAACAACGCGTGAATTCTGACGTACTGACCGTTTCCACTGTAAACTCTCAGGCTCAGGTAACCCAAAAACCCCTGCGCGACTCGGTTAAACAGGCACTGAAGAACTATTTCGCTCAACTGAATGGTCAGGACGTGAATGACTTGTATGAGCTGGTACTGGCTGAAGTAGAGCAGCCGCTGTTGGACATGGTGATGCAGTACACCCGCGGCAACCAGACCCGCGCTGCCCTGATGATGGGCATCAACCGCGGCACGCTGCGTAAGAAACTGAAAAAATACGGCATGAATTAATCTAAATTCATAACCGATTGTTTTTAAAAAACGCTTGTCAGAAATGGCAGGCGTTTTTTGTTATTTGTACCCCACTGAGTACCCCACAGGTTACTACACAGTGGCAAAAACACGGGAACAAACTTCGTGAGGATGAGGCTGAACTGTTTTGCCCTGATAGTTCACACCACTATTAAGGAAAATAGAGATTATGAGTCATCAAGATGAGTACGCACGCGGCTACAGCGATGGTTATAAATCTGTCCAGGAGAATGTAATACCGCCTATAGCCCCAATTGGGCCAATGACTCCACTAGACTCTGCTCCCTATGAAGAAGGTTTTAAAGCCGGGGTTTCGGCGGCTGGGGGTTAGTAAATACTATATGGGGCTTCCCTGCCCCATTAAATACCCGTAAATTCTGCAAGTCTGCTATTGTTCTTCGCTCATATCAAACGCAAAACCCTTCACGCTCTACCTGCCACGAACCAAACGACATCCGGAACGCGACGGCAGGGTCTATCTTATTGGCGGATTTCTTCTTGTTCGGCTTAATGTTGGCGTTGGCGTCGGTCTCCATCACCACATTGCTCATCGCCCACGCCAGCACCGGATCGCCGTTGTGCCTGATAACACGACGGTTAACGAATACCTCTGCTGATTTCGCCACCGGACTGAATTTAAGGTAGGTTTGCGGGAGTGGCTCAACGACCAGCTCTGCGCCAAGGCCGCTACTGGTGCAGGTGATCGTCATAACCTTCTTAACTTTGATGTAGTATCAACATAGCAACCATATCAAGATTTGCTGGATTATTTCGAATATTGCTCATCACTGACGTGCTCCAGCCATTCGACGACGCTGCCGTCAAGCGACTCGGCAATCGCGATATGCGTCATCGCAGTTTCTGCCGTTGCGCCGTGCCAATGTTTTGCCCCTTCAGGGATCCAGACGATATCCCCCGGATTGATCTCATTAACCTCTTTTCCCCACTCCTGAACCCAGCCCCGCCCCTGAATAACAATCAGCGTTTGCCCCAGCGGATGGGTGTGCCAGGCGGTACGCGCACCGGGTTCAAAGGTGACGGTCGCGCCGCCTACACGGGCAGGCTCCGTCGCCTGAAACGGTGCGTCAATGCGTACCTGACCGGTAAACCACGCTTCCGGGCCCTGCCGGGAAGGCTGCGAACCATTACGAATAATCTTCATTTTTTCCTCTACTTCCGGCCTGATTGCCGGCATTAACCTCAACAGAGCGATGGGATATGGCATAAAACCTGTGCGCCATAGGTCGCTATCAGTATGGTTGGCGCCAGCCAACATCGCCCTCGCCCATTGCCGGTACCCTCACCGGTGCAGAACGCTGATAAAAACCTATCGCGCCCGATAACCAGTGACTAGACAAGGAAATCCGCATGGAGCTATGAGTTAAATTCATATATTTATTCAGTATAGTGTCACGCGTTGTGCCGTTAGGGAGACAGGTCAGTGCTTAAAGAAAATTTCAGCGATCTTATTTCGTTTCGTATGGTTGCGCAGGAAAAGAGCTTTACTCGGGCGGCCGCAAAGCTGGGTATCTCTCAGTCGGCGCTGAGCCATGCCATGCGCAGCCTGGAAGAGCGGTTGGGCGTTCGCCTGTTAACGCGTACTACGCGCAGCGTGTCGTTAACCGAAGCCGGTGAGCGCCTGCTCGGCAACATCTCACCATCGCTAAACGAGCTTGAGCACGCATTGGAAGATCTGGGGGAGATGCGCGATAAAGCGGCGGGCAACATTCGTTTGACGGCCGGAGAGCACGCAGTGAATTTTGTTCTTTGGCCGGTACTGAAACCCTTTCTCAGCCAGTATCCGGATATCCATCTGGAAATTACCGTCGACAATACGCTGACGGACATTGTCCACGAGCGCTTTGACGCCGGTGTGCGATTGGGCGAGCAGGTCGCCAAAGACATGATTGCCGTGCGCATCGGCCCGGATATGCGTATGGCCGTAGTCGGTTCACCGGCGTATTTCGCCCACCACCCCCGTCCCGACACGCCGCAGTCACTGCAACAGCACCGCTGCATCAACATGCGCCTTCCCACATTGGGGGGACTATTCGCCTGGGAATTTTCCAGAGACGGGCGGGAAATCCGTGTGCGGGTCGACGGGCAACTGACATTCAACAACCTCCAGCACCGTATCGACGCGGCACTGTCCGGGCTGGGGCTGGCTTACGTCCCGGAAGACACTATCCGGTCGGCGGTGTCAGAAGGGCGTCTTATTCAGGTACTGGATACGTGGTGTGAACCGTTTCCCGGCTATTACCTGTACTATCCCAGCCGGAAACAGCACACCGCCGCCTTTTCTCTGTTTATCGACGCGCTGCGCTATCGCGGCTGATGACTGAAACGAGGCGGTGCCCGTCTCGTTCACAGCAGTGCCGTTGCTTCGCCACTGCCACAGAATGCCGGGCGTGTTCAGCGGATATCCAGCTCGACCCATACTGCCGCGTGGTCCGAAGCGCCGGTATCCCAGGAAGTGACCGTCGGGAACGGCGTCACCGGTTCTGCGCCCTCTTTAGCGGCGATCTTATCAATGTTATAGATACCGCGTCGCTCGATGCCGCAGGTGACCTTCGCGCGATGTAGCGGCGTAGATATGAAGATATAGTCCAGTTGGTTTAATCGCTCCTGGGGTTTTCCGCCGGAGAAATAATAGGTATAACGCGCCGTTTCCGGCAGGGAAGGATCAATCGCCGGGTGTAAGTCAGGTATGGAAAACAACGGAGTCAGACTGTGCCAGGGATTAGCGGCATCCTCGTTCAGGTCGCCCATCACCACGACATACTCCTGCTGCAAATTGTACCCGCGCACAATCTCGGCAACGCGTTCCGCCTGAGCGAGCCGACGTTTGGCCGCCCGCTCGCGCTCTTCATCGTTACGGCCGTTCTGGCTTTTGAAATGATTACACAGCACATGCACCGGCTGCAGCAGGCCGACGTCTATCGTCACCTCCAGGCAATCACGGCTGAACAGCGGAGTAAACGATGCGCTCGCATCAAAAATATGGGTACGCAACTGGGTAATGCGATGACGAGTCAGGCAGGCAACATCGATACCGCGCGGATCGTTCGGGCTATCGATCATGACATACTGAGCAAACACCTGATCCGCCAGAATCTGCCGATTGAAATCACGCAGCACCGCCATATTCTCCACCTCGACTGCGCACAGAATATCGGCTTTCAGCGCCTTGATGACCAACCCGGTATTTTGCCGCTGCTGATCGCCAAAGGGTTCGGCACGAAAAACCAGCTCGCCCAGCCAGTCACGTCGCCCACGGCAACTCTTGTTAATCCGAAATCCGGTCTTGCCCGCTTCGTTTTTCCAGCTTCCCAGCGAGCCGCCGTCAACCCGCAAGTCGATATACGGCTGGAGATTGCTGGTCAGGGTAAAAACCCGGTCTTTCAGGACATCGTCATACTTATCATCATCCAGCAGCGTTTGTAACTGGCGAACCTTCTCCAGTAATTCACTGCTTTGTTGCGGGTCAGGCAGGTTAAGAATCGCAGTACGGTGAAACAAGTTTTCAACGTTATAGCTGGCAAGTCTGAGCTTCATGGCTCCTCCTCAGGCGACAGGCTATGGCGGGAAATAACTAGTTACGGGACACCCTCTAGTCTGGCTACCGATTGTTACCACCGTATATCACACTGTCCCGCGATGCTCATTGGTAAAAAATACCGGCGCTCACTATATTCATAGCAGATATAAGCCATGTCGTTATGGACTTGGCAAACATCATGACATCACGTAAATTCGCAGCATTTCTGACTCACAACGGCAACAGCCATCTCTGGCAGGAACAATGATGAAAAAATCTCGCTTAGCATTACTGACCGGCGCCTTACTGGTTACCAGCGTACTGGCTCATGCACAGGACGATCTCAGCGCCATCAAGGCAGCCGGTGTGATTAAATTCGGCACTGAAGGCACTTACGCGCCTTATACCTACCATGATGCCTCCGGCAAACTGGTCGGGTTCGATGTAGATGTCGGCCGCGCGGTGGCGGAAAAACTGGGTGTGAAAGCTGAGTTCGTCGAAGGCCGTTGGGACGGGTTGATCGCCGGCGTAGACGCCAAACGCTATGATGCCGTCATCAACCAGGTGGGCGTGACCAAAGAGCGTCAGGCAAAGTATGACTTTTCCAACCCGTATATCGATGCCAAATCGGTATTGATCGTACGTAGCGATAACACCAGCATCAAATCGTTCAACGACCTGAAAGGCCACAAATCCGCTCAGAGCCTGACCAGCAACTACTCCAAGCTGGCTACCAGCTACGGTGCGGAGATCGTGCCGACCGACGGCTTCAACCAGTCGCTGGAGCTGGTGCTGAGCGGCCGTGCCGAAGCCACCCTGAACGATAACCTGTCGTTCCTGGACTTCAAAAAACACAAACCTGACGCCAAGGTAAAAGTGGTTGCTACCGCTGAAAGCGGCGATCCGTCGGCCATTCTGGTACGTAAGAACCAGCCGCAACTGGTTGACGCGCTGAACAAAGCGTTGGATCAAATCAAAGCCGACGGCACCTATAAGACGATTTCTGTGCGATACTTTGGACAAGACGTTTCCAAATAATGCATTGATATCGGAGCTATTGTAGATATGCCATCATGGCTACAACTTATGGCAGACTCCTTCTGGAGTCTGCTTTCCGCCGGACTGACCTTCACCGTTCCTCTCGCGATTCTTTCCTTTGCTCTTGGGCTGATGATCGGCGTACTGGTGGCGTTATTGCGCCTGTATGGCCCCAAACCGCTGAAAAAGATCTGCGACTTTTACGTGTGGATGATTCGCGGTACACCGCTGCTGGTCCAGCTATTTCTGATTTTCTATGGCTTGCCTAACGCCGGTATTACGCTGGATGCCTTCCCGGCGGCACTGATTGGATTTAGCCTGAACGTCGGTGCGTACAGTTCGGAAATCGTACGCGGCGCTATTCTTTCCGTCCCTAAAGGCCAGTGGAACGCCGCCTATTCGCTCGGCATGAGCGGCGCGCAGGCTATTCGCTGGGTGATCGTACCGCAATCCGTTTTTGTCTCGTTGCCGCCGCTGGCGAATACCTTTATTTCACTGGTCAAGGACACCTCGCTGGCCGCCGTCATCACCGTGCCTGAAATGTTTCTGGCGGCGCAACGCATCGTATCGGTCACTTATGAACCACTGATCCTGTACATCGAAGCCGCACTCATCTACCTGATGTTCAGCACCGTGCTGAGCAAACTACAGGCGCGACTGGAAAAATACTACCAGCGCCACACGGTACATTGATGACCGGTCGACAGACCAGATAACCGGCAGGCAGACTAGTCCGAATGGTCTGCCTTCTTACATTCCTTCCGGATTAATCCCCCCGAAAACCCTGCTGTACCGCCGTTATTGGCTTTACAAGGCTGCTACCGCTCACCGGAACGCGCTGCACTAAAACAGATAGCGCCGCCGCTGGTCATTACTCTCCTTGAGGCAGCATCAACGCATTAACCGCCGTTTTTTACCTGAGTTGCACCAAATTGGATCAACCGAATAACAATCACGCCATTTTGGTGCGCCCTATGCCTTTGCTTTATCCCGCTATACCCCTCATTTATCCCGATTTACTACGCAGGCGATTTAGTTTCCTGCCTGTATCGCTGTGATCACAAGCTGGCATCGTTTTTGCTTTCTTAACATGACGGTGTCCGGCATACAGCGCCGAAGTCACCCATCGACAGACAGAGCAGGCGCGGCCATGACTGCGCCAACACACAACAGCACATTACTATTACATTAGGCACATACGATGATTATGAAAAAAGTGATTATGTCTACGCTGGTTGCCAGCGCTTCACTGTTTGCCTTCATCAACCAGGCACACGCGGGCGCAACCCTTGATGCCATTCAAAAGAAAGGGTTCGTGCAGTGCGGTATCAGCGATGGACTTCCTGGTTTCTCGTATGCCGATGCCAACGGCAAATACTCCGGTATCGACGTTGACGTCTGCCGTGGTGTCGCTGCAGCCATTTTTGGCGATGCCAACAAAGTCAAATACACCCCGCTGACCGCCAAAGAGCGTTTCACCGCGCTGCAATCCGGCGAAGTGGACTTGCTGTCCCGTAACACTACCTGGACTTCCTCTCGCGATGGCGGTATGGGCCTGCTGTTCACAGGCGTGACCTACTACGACGGTATCGGCTTCCTGACTCACAACAAAGCCGGGCTGAAAAGCGCTAAAGAGCTGGACGGCGCAACCGTTTGTATCCAGGCCGGCACCGACACCGAGCTGAACGTAGCCGACTACTTCAAGACCCACAACATGAAGTACACCCCGGTGACCTTCGACCGCTCCGACGAAAGCGCTAAAGCGCTGGATTCCGGCCGCTGCGATACGTTGGCTTCCGACCAGTCTCAGCTGTATGCCCTGCGCATCAAGCTGGGCAAACCGGCCGATTTCGTGGTACTGCCGGAAGTGATCTCTAAAGAACCGTTGGGCCCGGTAGTACGCCGCGGCGACGAAGATTGGTTCGCGATTGTCCGCTGGACACTGTTTGCCATGCTGAATGCCGAAGAGATGGGCATCACCTCTCAGAACGTCGATCAGATGGCAGCCAAGCCAGCCACCCCGGATATGGCGCACCTGTTGGGTAAAGAAGGCAACTTCGGTAAAGATCTGAAACTGCCGGCTGACTGGGCGTTCAAAATCGTCAAACAGGTAGGCAACTACGGCGAAGTATTTGAGCGCAACGTCGGTCAGGGCAGCGAGCTGAAAATCAAGCGCGGCCTGAACGAACTGTGGAATAAAGGCGGCATCCAGTACGCTCCTACCGTTCGCTAATCCCTGATGCTAAAACGGGCACGCGCTGCGAACCAGCCGTGCCCTTGCTTTATCTGTCACTGAGGCTCCAACATGCTGCAACGCCCAACCGTGAAAGGTGATTTATCACTGACTAATCCAGCGGTGCGCGCCTGGTTGTACCAAATTCTGGCGGTCGTTATCGTTGTGACTACCGTCGGCTACCTGCTGCACAACACGGTAACGAATCTGGCACAGCGCGGGATTACGTCAGGCTTTGCCTTTCTGAATAACAGTGCCGGTTTCGGTATTGTTCAACACCTGATTGACTATGAACAAGGCGATACTTACGCCCGCGTTTTTGTCGTCGGCTTGCTGAACACGCTGCTGGTGTCGGCTATCTGTATTATCTGCGCCTCGCTGCTGGGGTTTATCGTCGGTCTGTCCCGGTTGTCTGATAACTGGCTACTGCGTAAGCTATCAACAATTTACATCGAAACGTTTCGTAATATTCCGCCGTTACTACAAATCTTCTTTTGGTATTTCGCGGTATTACGCAACCTACCCGGCCCTCGTCAGGCTGTGAACGCGTTCGATACCTTTTTCCTGAGTAACCGGGGGTTATATATTCCGGCCGCCGAGTTCGGACCGGGAGCGCTACCGTCTTTCCTCGCGCTGCTCATCACGCTGGGATGTGCCGTCGCGTTGCATCGCCGCAATAAACGCTACCATGAGTTGACTGGTCAGCAGCGTCGTTATTGGCCTATTCCGCTGGTAATGCTGATAGTCCTGTTGGGGCTGTCTCATTTGATCTTTGGCCAGGCACTGCATGGGGATTTTCCGGTACTGAAAGGATTTAACTTTAACGGCGGCCTGGTACTGATCCCCGAACTGGCAGCGCTGGCGCTGGCATTATCGGTATATACCTCGTCGTTTATCGCCGAGATCATTCGTTCCGGTATCCAATCCGTTTCCCACGGACAACATGAAGCGGCGTTGTCGTTGGGCCTGCCCAAGCCGGTTACGCTGCGTAAGGTTATTCTGCCGCAGGCGCTGCGCGTGATTATTCCGCCCTTGACCAGTCAGTACCTAAACGTGGTGAAAAACTCTTCACTGGCCGCCGCAATTGGCTATCCCGATATGGTGTCGCTATTTGCAGGCACGGTGCTGAATCAGACCGGCCAATCGATTGAAACCATCGCCATTACCATGTCGGTTTACCTGATTATCAGCCTGCTGATCTCATTACTGATGAACATCTATAACCGGAAAATCGCCTTAATTGAGCGTTAAAGGAACAGGATGACTATGACGACACACACTCCATCCCATCCGACGCCCATTAACTATGCCATCACCTGGGCGCGGCGGAACCTGTTCTCCAGCATATCCAACAGCATCTTAACGTTGGTTTGCTTATGGCTACTGTGGACGCTGATCCCACCATTGCTGAATTGGGCCATCATAAAAGCCAGCTGGACAGGCTCAACACGATCGGATTGCACCAGTGACGGCGCGTGCTGGGTATTCGTTCACGCCCGTTTCGAACAATTCATGTACGGGTTGTATCCACGGGAAGAACTCTGGCGCATCAACTTCGCACTGGTGCTGGCGCTGATCAGCATTCTGCCGATGTTCTGGCGCAACATACCGCGTCGCGGCCGTTATATCGCCATCTGGTGTATCGTCTATCCGTTGATCGCCTGGTGGTTGCTGTTCGGTGGCTTTGGCGGTCTGACCCGCGTGGAAACACGCCAGTGGGGCGGCCTGACGCTAACCATCATTATCGCGGCCATCGGCATCGCCGGTGCGTTGCCGTTGGGGATCCTGCTGGCGCTGGGACGCCGCTCCAACATGCCGGTACTTCGTGCGCTATGCGTGATTTTTATCGAGTTCTGGCGTGGCGTACCGCTGATTACAGTGTTGTTTATGTCCTCCGTGATGTTGCCGCTATTCCTGACGGAAGGCACCAATATCGACAAGCTGCTGCGCGCGTTGGTTGGGGTCATCCTGTTCCAGTCGGCGTATGTGGCGGAAGTGGTGCGCGGCGGCTTGCAAGCATTGCCAAAAGGGCAATATGAAGCGTCGCAGTCTCTGGCTCTGGGTTACTGGCGCATGCAAGGATTGGTGATTCTGCCTCAGGCGCTGAAAATGGTGATCCCCGGCCTGGTCAACACCATTATCGCCCTGTTCAAGGACACCAGTCTGGTGATCATCATCGGCCTGTTCGACCTGTTTAGCAGTATCCAGCAGGCAACGGTTGATCCAGCCTGGCTGGGTATGTCCACAGAAGGCTATGTCTTTGCCGCCATTATCTATTGGATCTTCTGCTTTAGCATGTCGCGCTATAGCCAGCACTTAGAAAAACGTTTTGATACTGGACATAAGTCCCATTGAGGTTATCCATGAACCAGGACACATTAGCATCTTCTTCCGACTACATGATCACGCTGGAAAGTGTGAATAAGTGGTATGGGCAGTTCCATGTACTGAAAGACATCAACCTGCAAGTTAAGCAAGGCGAGCGTATTGTGTTATGTGGGCCGTCAGGCTCCGGTAAATCAACCACGATCCGCTGCATCAATCACCTGGAAGAACATCAGCAGGGTCGTATCGTGGTTGATGGCATTGAGCTTAATCATGACAGCCGCAACATCGAAAAAATCAGAACCGAAGTCGGTATGGTGTTCCAGCACTTCAACCTGTTCCCGCATCTTACGGTTCTGCAAAACTGCACGCTGGCGCCTAGCTGGGTGCGTAACATGCCGAAAAAAGAAGCGGAAGCATTGGCAATGCATTATCTGGAGCGAGTCCGTATCGCCGCCCACGCCCACAAATACCCAGGCCAGCTTTCCGGTGGCCAGCAGCAGCGTGTCGCGATTGCCCGCTCACTGTGCATGAAGCCGAAAATTATGTTGTTTGACGAACCGACATCGGCGTTGGATCCAGAGATGGTGAAAGAGGTGCTGGATACCATGCTGGGTCTGGCGGAAGATGGTATGACCATGCTGTGTGTAACCCATGAAATGGGTTTCGCCCGCACTGTTGCCAACCGGGTGATCTTTATGGATCAGGGTGAGATCGTCGAACAGGCGCCGCCGGATATTTTCTTCAGCAGCCCACGTTCAGAGCGTACGCAAACGTTTCTGGCGCAAATTCTGCATTAAACACATCCAATGTTTCTACAGCCCGCTAATTGCGGGCTTTTTTACGTCCATAATACTTTTTCCAACATCAACATAAGAATAACGGCATCACAATACTCGCTGGGCATTAATGACAGAGACACCAGAACCACAAGAACCCGTCGATAAAATCCTGCTTTACCGCCACCGGCCCGGACATCATCAGGAGCCGGACATCGATGCCTGCACGCTGGCCGTGGCCAGCGACAGACCGTTGACGCTCGCCCTGCCCTGTCTGGACCTCAATCAGCCGGCACAGATTGCCGCCTTTATCCGCGACTGGCTGCACCGCAGCACCGGTGCCGGAGGCTGAGAGGCTGGGGGAATGTAGAAAATGTGGATGCGGGAACTGTCGCGGCCGCGGCATGCCGCCACCGCAGGAGAGACCATGG
>NZ_CM001974.1:4300568-4331236 GCF_000406105.1 Dickeya chrysanthemi NCPPB 402
CTGTTGCCGTGTCAGTGGGGTCGCATTATAGGGAGTTCTTCGCAGGCCGCAACCGGTATTTTTGATTAAATCGCGCGTTCGCTGCATTCCACAGCAAAAGCGCCGCTTATACCTTATTTTGCACAGAGTTATCCACAAGACAGCCATTTTTTGAAATTTGGCGAGCATCACGCAAACGTTTTCGCTACAATTCCCCCCCTGATGAAAATGACGCAGATCTGTGGGTACGTTAGCTGAATATTGGCGACTCAATCCGTATTTTTCTTTATATGACCGCCACTATTCACGTAACGCTCTTTAAAGTAAGAACCTAAGTCAGGGGATCAAACCATCATGCAACAACGTCGTCCTATCCGTCGTGCTTTGCTCAGCGTATCTGACAAAGCCGGTATCGTTGAATTTGCCCAGTCGCTGTCACAGCGTGGCATTGAACTGCTCTCAACCGGCGGTACTGCACGCCTGCTTGCCAATGCCGGGCTGCCGGTGACGGAGGTTTCCGATTACACCGGTTTTCCTGAAATGATGGATGGACGCGTCAAAACCCTGCATCCCAAAGTGCATGGCGGCATTCTGGGCCGTCGCGGTCAGGATGATGCCGTCATGACCCAGCACAATATCCAGCCGATCGACATGGTGGTCGTCAATCTCTATCCGTTCGCCCAGACCGTCGCCAAAGCCGACTGTACGCTGGAAGACGCAGTGGAAAATATCGATATCGGCGGCCCGACCATGGTGCGCTCGGCGGCCAAGAACCATAATGATGTGGCTATCGTGGTTAAAAGCAGCGACTACACGGCGATCATTGCCGAGATGGATGCCAATGAAGGTTCTCTGACTTACGAAACCCGC
The DNA here is from genome assembly GCF_000406105.1 of Dickeya chrysanthemi NCPPB 402. Classification (NCBI taxonomy): domain Bacteria; kingdom Pseudomonadati; phylum Pseudomonadota; class Gammaproteobacteria; order Enterobacterales; family Pectobacteriaceae; genus Dickeya; species Dickeya chrysanthemi. The sequence goes on from NZ_CM001974.1 coordinate 4,301,418, forward strand.
TTTGACCTGGCCATTAAGGCATTCGAACATACCGCCGCTTACGACAGCATGATCGCCAACTATTTCGGCAGCAAGGTTCCTGCTTACCACGGCGAAACGACTCAGCCCTCTGGTCGCTTCCCGCGCACGCTGAATCTGAATTTCATCAAAAAGCAGGATATGCGCTACGGCGAGAACAGCCACCAGCAAGCCGCCTTCTATATAGAAGAGACCGTCGCCGAGGCTTCGGTAGCGACTGCTCAACAACTGCAGGGCAAGGCACTTTCCTACAATAACATCGCCGATACCGACGCTGCGCTGGAGTGTGTAAAAGAGTTCGTTGAACCGGCCTGCGTCATCGTTAAGCACGCCAACCCTTGCGGCGTGGCGATCGGCGAGTCGATTCTGGACGCCTATGAGCGCGCCTATAAAACCGACCCGACCTCGGCATTCGGCGGCATCATCGCCTTTAACCGCGAGTTGGATGAAGCGACTGCGCAAGCCATTATCAGCCGTCAGTTTGTGGAGGTGATCATTGCCCCTTCCGCCAGCGAAGCCGCGCTGAAAGTTACCGCCGCTAAACAGAACGTACGCGTACTGACCTGCGGCCAATGGCAACAACGTGCTCCCGGGCTGGATTTCAAACGCGTCAACGGCGGCCTGCTGGTGCAGGATCGCGATTTAGGTATGGTGGACGCCGCTCAACTGCGCGTGGTTACCGAGCGTCAGCCGACGGAAGCCGAGCTGCGCGATGCCCTGTTCTGCTGGAAAGTCGCGAAGTTCGTTAAATCCAACGCGATTGTTTATGCACGCGATAACATGACTATCGGTATCGGCGCCGGTCAGATGAGCCGCGTTTACTCTGCCAAGATAGCGGGTATCAAGGCTGCCGACGAAGGATTGGAAGTGAAAGGTTCCGTGATGGCATCCGACGCGTTCTTCCCGTTCCGTGATGGTATCGACGCCGCCGCCGCCGTTGGTATCACTTGCGTCATTCAGCCTGGCGGTTCTATTCGTGATGATGAAGTCATCGCCGCCGCCAACGAACACGGCATTGCGATGTTGTTTACCGACATGCGCCACTTCCGTCACTAACTCGGGACTATAACGATGAATATCTTAATTATTGGTAATGGCGGCCGCGAGCACGCACTGGCCTGGAAAGCGGCACAATCGCCACTGGCCGATAAAGTATACGTCGCGCCGGGTAACGCAGGAACAGCACTGGAACCCGCGCTGGAAAACGTGAATATTGCCGCAACAGACATCCCGGCACTGCTGGATTTCGCTCGCCAGAACGCGATTGGCCTGACCATCGTGGGTCCGGAAGCGCCGTTGGTCATTGGTGTGGTAGACGCTTTCCGCGCAGCAGGTCTGAAGATTTTCGGCCCGACGCAAGCCGCCGCGCAGTTGGAAGGCTCCAAAGCTTTTACCAAGGATTTTCTGGCTCGCCAGCGTATTCCAACAGCGGAATATCAGAACTTCACCGAGATTGAACCGGCACTGGACTACATCCGTCGCAAAGGCGCGCCGATTGTTATCAAAGCCGATGGTCTGGCAGCCGGCAAAGGCGTGATTGTTGCCATGACGCTGGAAGAAGCGGAAAACGCTGCTACCGATATGCTGGCAGGCAATGCGTTTGGCGATGCCGGTCACCGTATCGTGGTCGAAGAGTTTCTGGATGGCGAAGAAGCCAGCTTCATTGTCATGGTGGATGGCGAGCACGTGCTGCCGATGGCCACCAGCCAGGATCACAAACGTGTAGGTGACCAGGATTCCGGTCCTAACACCGGTGGCATGGGCGCTTACTCGCCTGCGCCGGTGGTGACGGATGATGTCCACCAGCGGGTAATGGACCAGATTATTTGGCCAACCGTACGCGGCATGGCAGCCGAAGGCAACGTCTATACCGGGTTCCTGTACGCAGGTCTGATGATTTCCCCGGACGGTCAGCCGAAGGTGATCGAATTCAACTGCCGCTTCGGTGATCCGGAAACCCAGCCAATCATGCTGCGTCTGAAATCCGACCTGGTGGAACTCTGTTTAGCCGCTTGCGACGGCAAACTGGATGAGAAAACTTCTGACTGGGATGCTCGCCCGTCATTAGGTGTAGTACTGGCCGCCGGCGGCTACCCAGGCGATTACCGCACCGGCGATATCATTTCCGGCTTGCCGACACAGGATGCAGCCGACGGCAAAGTGTTCCATGCCGGCACCAAACTGAACGGCAGTGATGTGGTCACCAACGGTGGGCGTGTATTGTGCGTGACGGCGCTGGGCCACAGCGTAGCCGAAGCGCAGCAACGCGCCTACGAGCTGGCTAAACCCATCCATTGGGAAGGCAGCTTCTGCCGCAGCGATATTGGCTATCGTGCCATTGCTCGCGAACAGAAAGCCTGACGATAGCGTTCAGAGCCAGCATCAACAAGGGGCCATGCCTGACCGGCTGGCCCCTTGTTTCTTGTTTGCCGCTCATACTCTTCTCTGATTACCACGTTTCGGCGGTTGGCTCCCAGCGACAGAAATCCGCCTCTGCCGCCTGCAACAATTGTGTGCCTTCCGGCGACACCAGCCAGGCCACGCTGAGCTGTCCGGCGGCGCGTTCGTTCTGCTGGGCGATCCAGGCCAGCGAAGAGCGATCCAGATCCGGGCGCACCGTTTGCCCACTGCACGTAATCACCTGCCCGGCGTTCCAACGCCCCTGCATCAGAGACACTTTACCTGCACGCAGAGAATCACTCAGCGCCAGTAAACGTCGTGCATCGAACTGATACAAGGCTATCTCGTCTTCCGACAGCGATTCCCGCCGGTCCGGCAACTGGCGCTGCATATAGCTCACGGTTCCGTCCTGATCAAAACGCAGCCTGACCTCATCCTGTGACGACACGGAAGTGGTCTGCTGGACTTCTCGCAACGTCCCTTGCAGGAAACGGTAACGCGTTATGCGAACCTCTTTCCCTTGCAATGGGCTGAATGCCGTCACCAGCGTGGTGAGATGCGGCTGCGCGTCGTCCTTACGCCACAAGCGCACCACACCGCGGTCGGCCAGATAACCGCTGGCGTACACGGCAGGCGTCGGCGGCTGAAAGCTACAGGCGCTCAGTAAGCACGCCAGCGAGGGAACGACAAACCGGAGATGCCGCCTGAAGAAAAGCAAAAGGGGCGAAATCGCCCCTCTGCTTAAACCTTGTATCAGCATGCGCTTATTTAACAGCGTCTTTCAATGCCTTGCCGGACACAAACGCGGGCACATTAGCAGCAGCGATTTTGATTTCTTTACCAGTCTGCGGGTTGCGGCCAGTGCGCTCATTACGATGATTGACTTTGAAAGTACCGAAACCAACCAATTGTACTGCATCACCTTCTTTCAGAGACTCAGTAATCGCCGCCAGAGTAGCTTCCAGAGCAGCTTTAGCCTGGGTCTTGGAAAGGTCAGCTTTGTCAGCAATTACATCAATCAGTTGAGTCTTATTCATAAGTTATCCTTACAGTGTGTTTATCGCTTGCTAAGCATCGAGTGCGACGGATATGCCATCTCCCGTCATACTTCGAGCCACAGGTGCGTTGGCTTCCTCGCTCACCCCATCGACTTACTCAAGTAAGCTCGCGGGGGTTCGCTGCGTTGCCGCCTTCCTGCAACTCGAATTATTTAGGGTGTAGTAGCACTCTCCTGCATACACGCACCGACAGCCACTTTTATTACGCCCCCCAAATGTAGACCAGACAGGGTGCGGATGTGAAGCCTAAAGACAGGCCAATTCAGGCCTTAAATCACGTTTTATCGCGTTATTGATACAAATTTATCCCAATGTTGCTGACTCCGGCCTCGCGCAGGTCGGCGCGCAGACCTTTTATCAGATCGACATCGCGTTCTTCGCAGTCGGCCAGCAGGCGGAAAATCTCCCACTGAATGTCCCATTCTTCTTCAACGGCGGGCAGAACTTTCAACTCTTCATCGGTCATTTCACGACCTGCCTGCGTCATTTCCAGCATCGCTACGGTACGAATCGAGGTTTCGCTAACGGTTACCGCATGTTCCAGCGTTTCACCGCTCAAACGCGAGTGCAGCAGTTCACTCAAGGCAACGCAGGCGTCAATAGCAGGGTATACGCCATACATATCGTAATCGTCTGCGGCAGGAATCGCATCTTCCAGCTTTTCCAATTGGCTGTCGAAATTGACTTTTGCGTCCTTAACAACCAGCGTTTCCCATACCAAGTCCAGTATACGCCGATAGAGTTGCGCATCTCCAAAATCGGTCTGCCGGCAAAACTCATGGTAATTAGGGTACATACGTTCGCAAAGGCAGGCCATAAAGGTAACATGCTGCCAGCTTTCCAGTTTTTCCAGACGCAAATGAATGGGGTTACGTAACATCGTTTATCTCAATAATAATGGGCGGCAGTGTAACGAAAATCACTAAACCGCCATATACCTGAATTCCTAAAGTTTCCAAGCCGGCATTATCCTACAGCCCGGCCTCGCGTTGCCAGCGTTGAAACGCCGGACGGTTAGACGCCACCGCATCCGCCCAGCGGGTCGGTTCCGGCAGGCGATACCCGCGCATGCAACGCATCACCCACTGCAACGCGCTGTCCATACCGACACGGTGGCCGCTAGAGACAAACAGCGGGTTGCAGCGAGCCTTGCTGCGCCATACCCAGCCAATCGGCTCGTCCTTGTCCAGCAACGGCTGGCGGCTGCCTACTGCTTCCGCCAGCGGCGAAAACTGCCCGCATAACCGGCGCTTGGCAACGCCGATCGTCGGCACATCGACCAACAAGCCAAAATGACTGGCCACCCCCAGACGGCGGGGATGAGATACGCCATGCCCGTCGACAAACAGCAAATCCGGCTGGTGTTGCAACTGTTCCCACGCCGCCAGCAACGCCGGATACTCCCGAAACGACAGAAAGCCGGGGATGTAAGGCATGACAGTCGGAATACGCGCAATCTGGTATTCCACCAGTTGCAGCGACGGATAGGCCAGCACCGCCACCGCAGCACGGGTTACCGCGCCTTCCTGCTCGAAACCGACATCCGCACCGGCAATCAGCACGGGCTGCTCAAAAGGGATATCGTCATGACGAATCACCTGAGCCGCTTTACTGTATTGCTCCGCGCGTAATGCCTGCATATCCATCAGACGATATCCTGATGATAAGGAACAGATAGACGGTGTACCGCCTCAACGAAAACGCCGGCATGTTCCGGCGGCACATCCTGATGAATACCGTGCCCCAGGTTAAACACATGGCCGTTACCCGTGCCGAACCCGGCCAGAATGGTAGCGACTTCCTGCTCGATACGGGCAGGCGGAGCATACAGCATCGACGGGTCCATGTTGCCCTGCAACGCGACCCTGTCTCCGACGCGACGGCGCGCGTCGGCGATATCCGTAGTCCAATCCAGCCCCAACGCATCGCAGCCGGTATCCGCCATGGCTTCCAGCCACTGACCGCCGCCTTTGGTAAACAGCGTCACAGGCACCCGGCGACCGTCGTTTTCACGCAGCAAGCCATCAACAATCTTATGCATATAGTGCAGTGAGAATTCGCGATAATCCGCGCCGCTCAGTGCCCCACCCCAGGTATCGAAAATCATTACCGCCTGCGCCCCGGCTCGAATCTGGGCGTTCAGGTAGAGCGTCACGCTGTCCGCCAGCTTGTCCAGCAACAAATGCAGCGTACGCGGCTCGGCAAACATCATCTTTTTGATCACGGTGAAGGCTTTGCTGCCGCCGCCTTCCACCATATAAGTCGCTAATGTCCACGGACTGCCGGAAAAACCGATCAACGGCACCGCGCCGGCCAGATTGCGACGAATCGTCCGCACCGCGTTCATCACGTAACCCAGCTCCAGTTCCGGGTCCGGCACCGCCAGCTTGGCTACGTCGGCATGGCAGGTCACCGGCGAGGTAAAACGCGGCCCTTCACCCGCCTCGAAATAGAGCCCCAGCCCCATGGCGTCCGGTACGGTGAGAATATCGGAAAACAGGATAGCGGCATCAAGGTTATAGCGACGCAGTGGCTGTAGCGTGACCTCACAGGCCAGTTCGGCATTTTTGCACAGCGACATGAAATCGCCGGCTTGCGAGCGAGTCGCACGGTACTCCGGCAGATAACGCCCTGCCTGACGCATCATCCATACCGGAGTCACATCCACGGGCTGGCGCAACAGCGCACGCAAATAGCGATCATTTTTCAGGTCAGTCATGGTTTTTTCCTTGTAACGCCTGCGTGCAGGCATGATTGTCGCTGGCGACAGCCGATTAACGATCGGCCTCGCGGCACAGTACTACCGTGTCTTCAATCAGACGCCGGGCTACCGTACCCGGCGGCGGCAATTCCGGCAAGCGATCGTAACGGAACCAGTCGGCATCCCGCAGCTCAGACGGGTCAGGCTTCACCTCACCCCCGTCATAATCGGCCATGAACGCCATCATTAACGAGTGCGGGAATGGCCACGGCTGAGAACTGACATAACGCAGGTTTTTGACGCGGATACTGCTCTCCTCCATCACTTCCCGCGCTACCGCTTGCTCCAGCGTTTCACCCACCTCCACAAACCCGGCCAGCGTAGTGTACATATTGCCCTTGTGGCGCAGATGCTGCGCCAGCAAAATCTTATCGTGATCGCGGATTGCCACAATCACACAAGGAGCGATTTGCGGGTAATAGCGTTCCTTGCAGTGGGGGCACAAGCAGGCCAATTCGGTGGTGCTGGCCGTCATTTCATGACCGCAGTAGCCGCAAAACCGGTGCGAACGATAGAATTCCGCCAGTTGTACGGCGCGGCCCGCCAACTGGAATAGTCCGGCATCCTGACTCAACAGTTGACGCACCGATCCCATGTCGCCGGCTTTATCCTGCAACACCAGCCAAACCGGCTCCCCCTGCCATTCTCCGACCTGACGGGCAGACAACTGCTGCAACTGCCACTGCGCTGCCGTTCCTCGTGGTAACTCACCCTGAGGCAACCAGATCTGCTGGCGGTGATATACCACCCACCATCCGCTTTCTTCACCCTTCAGCGTCAATTCCATCTCTTTTATCGCCCCGCTTATTACCAGATTGGCATTTTACGACTATGGTTATAAATGATTGTCTTTATCAATAATGATACGGCTTACCGTCATCATCCTAATCGATACCCGGAGTCAACCATGCTGAAACAGTTACAACGCCTGACGGAGGACGTTGGCGGCCGCTACGCCTTGATTGATCAATGGCTACAGGCCCGCAAACATCTCTTGCTGGCCTATTACCACCTGCTCAGCATTCAGACAGGGCAAACACCGGCAGCCCAGACGCTGGATGGGTTTTGCCATCATCTGGTCGACTATTTGTCCGTCGGACATTTCCATGTCTACGAACGTATGTTGCAGGAAAGCGCCATGCTGAACGAGAGAAAGCTGACGCTGGCGTCGCACTTCGATATGGCGCTGCGCAGTAATACCCAGCAAATCATGGATATTTACGATAGCCATCTGGCGTTTTTCATCGAGCCGGCCGACAGTCTGGCATTCCGTCAGGCATTATCCGGCGTGGGTGAAGCCTTGGCAATGCGCTTCACCCTCGAAAACAGCTTGATCCGGCTGATGTTCGATCATTGACGGCACACCGTCATCGCGCATAGAGTGTTTGTGTTTTAGTTCGCCCCGTGAAGGGGCCCTATCTTGTCGGAGTGCCCAACACGCCTGATGGCGCGTGGGCTGAGACCGTTCATTCGGGATCCGCGGAACCTGATCAGGTTAATACCTGCGAAGGGAACAAGAGTAATGATATCGCCACCCCGGCATCCATTCAGGGTGTCTGCGCAACAGTCAGGGCAACACGCCTGATGCCGTTGCCAGCCCGCATCCGGCGATTACTCCCTCCGAACTCCAGACAAGCAATTTTTCCTTCTAAACGAACAGGAACTTGCTATGTCTACAGAACCAACCCAGTCTACGGAACAGAATGCTTCCGGCGAAAAAAAATCCTCCGGTCGTCGCGAACAACGCGCCGCGGCACAGCAATTTATCGACACGCTGCGCGGCTCGACCTTTCCTAACTCGCAGCGCATTTACCTGACCGGCTCACACCCGGACATTCGCGTGCCGATGCGAGAAATTCAGCTAAGCCCGACGCTGGTCGGCGGCAATCGCGACAACCCACGCTATGAAGCCAACGAGGCCATACCGGTCTATGATACCGCCGGACCGTATGGCGACCCTGCCGTCACCCCCGACGTACACCGCGGGCTCAGTAAACTGCGCGCCGGCTGGATTGCGGAACGCGACGATACCGAAACCTTACCGCGCGTCAGTTCCGGCTTTACCCAGCAACGGCTGGCGGATATCGGCCTCGACCACCTGCGTTTTGAACATCTGCCACAGCCTAAGCGCGCCAAAGCGGGTCACCGCGTCACCCAGTTGCACTACGCCCGCCAGGGCATCATCACGCCGGAAATGGAATTCATCGCCATCCGTGAAAACATGGGGCGCGAACGTATTCGCGGCGAGGTACTGCGCCGGCAGCATCCGGGCCACAGTTTCGGCGCGCTGCTGCCGGACAACATCACGCCGGAATTCGTGCGTCAGGAGGTCGCGGCCGGGCGTGCGATTATCCCCGCCAACATTAATCACCCTGAATCGGAACCGATGATCATCGGTCGTAATTTTCTGGTGAAGGTGAACGCGAATATCGGCAACTCCGCCGTGACTTCCTCCATCGAAGAAGAGGTCGAGAAACTGGTATGGGCCACGCGCTGGGGGGCAGACACCGTGATGGACTTATCCACCGGGCGCTATATTCATGAAACCCGCGAGTGGATCTTGCGCAACAGCCCGGTGCCGATCGGCACGGTGCCTATCTATCAGGCGCTGGAAAAGGTCAACGGCATCGCGGAAAACCTCACCTGGGAACTGTTCCGCGACACCTTGCTGGAACAGGCGGAACAAGGGGTCGATTACTTCACCATCCATGCCGGTGTGTTGTTGCGCTATGTGCCGATGACCGCCAAACGCCTGACCGGCATTGTGTCGCGCGGCGGCTCCATCATGGCGAAATGGTGCCTGTCGCACCATCAGGAAAACTTCCTCTACCAACATTTCCGTGAAATCTGCGAAATCTGCGCCGCCTATGACGTCGCCCTGTCACTGGGTGATGGCCTGCGCCCCGGCTCGATTCAGGATGCCAATGACGAAGCGCAGTTCGCCGAACTGCACACGCTGGGCGAGCTGACTAAAATCGCCTGGGAATACGACGTACAGGTGATGATCGAAGGCCCCGGTCATGTGCCGATGCAGATGATCCGCCGTAACATGACCGAAGAGCTGGAGCACTGCCACGAGGCGCCGTTCTACACTCTTGGCCCGCTCACCACCGACATCGCGCCCGGCTACGACCACTTCACCTCCGGCATCGGCGCGGCGATGATCGGCTGGTTCGGCTGCGCCATGCTGTGCTACGTCACCCCGAAAGAGCATTTGGGACTGCCGAACAAGAACGACGTCAAACAGGGGCTGATCGCCTACAAGATCGCCGCTCATGCCGCCGATTTGGCGAAGGGCCACCCCAGCGCGCAGATCCGCGATAACGCCATGTCCAAGGCACGTTTTGAATTCCGCTGGGAAGATCAATTCAATCTGGCGTTGGACCCGGAAACCGCCCGTGCCTACCACGACGAAACCCTGCCGCAGGAATCCGGCAAAGTGGCGCATTTCTGCTCGATGTGCGGGCCGAAATTCTGTTCAATGAAGATCACGCAGGAAGTGCGCGATTACGCAGCCCGTCAGGAAGCGCAACCGATCGACGTCGGTATGGCGCAGATGTCCGCCGAATTCCGCGCCCGCGGCAGCGAGCTGTACCACACCGCCACCAGCCTGCCGCAGGAGGAACGCTGATGAAACGCGCTTTTCCCACCACCGATGCCCGGCTGGGGCTCTATCCGGTGGTCGATAGCGTAGCGTGGATTGAACGCCTGCTGGATGCGGGGGTTCGTACCCTCCAGCTACGCATCAAAGACCAGCCGGCAGAGCAGGCCGAGCCTGACATTATCCGGGCGATTGCCCTTGGCCGCCAGTATCAGGCGCGGCTGTTCATCAACGACTACTGGCAACTGGCCGTGAAACACCAGGCTTATGGCGTACATCTCGGGCAGGAAGACCTCGATACGGCCGATCTGGACGCGATTCGCGCCGCCGGGTTACGTCTGGGCGTTTCTACCCATGACGACGCCGAACTGGCGCGTGCCGTTGCCCTCGCACCGTCTTACATCGCGCTTGGCCATATCTTTCCCACCCAAACGAAAGCGATGCCATCAGCACCGCAGGGGTTGGTCGAGCTGGCCCGCCATATCCGCACGCTGGACGGACGCTTTCCCACCGTCGCTATCGGCGGCATCAGCATTGACCGGGTACCGGCGGTACTGGAAACCGGGGTCGGCAGCATCGCCGTGGTCAGCGCCATCACACAGGCCACTGACTGGCGCGCCGCTACCGCGACGTTGCTGCGCTTAATTGAAGGACGGGAGGCGTAACATGCTCGATGATCAGGCATTTATGCGCTACAGCCGCCAGTTACTGCTGGAAGATATCGGTCAGGAAGGGCAACAGAAACTGACGAACTCCCGCGTATTACTGGTCGGGTTGGGCGGGCTGGGCTCGCCGGCAGCGCTCTATCTGGCGGCGGCTGGGGTCGGTACGCTGCTGCTGGCGGACCACGACACCCTGCACATCTCCAACCTGCAACGGCAGATTCTCTACCGCAACGCAGACCTGTCGCACCCCAAAGCGGTGTTGGCCCGCCACGCGCTGGAAGCCATCAATCCACGGGTGAAAACCGTCGCACTGACCACCCGGCTTGAAGGCGAATCGCTGGCAACCGCGGTGGCGCAGGCCGATCTGGTGCTGGACTGTTGCGACAACATGACTACCCGCCACGCGGTCAACGCCGCCTGCGTCGCGGCGCAAAAACCGCTGATCAGCGCCAGCGCGGTAGGGTTCAGCGGGCAGTTGCTGGTGCTGACGCCGCCTTACCCGCACGGCTGCTACGCCTGCCTCTACCCGGACGCCACGGAACCCCAACGCAACTGTCGCACCGCCGGCGTACTCGGCCCGGTGGTCGGTGTGATGGGCACCTTACAGGCGCTGGAAGCGATCAAATTACTGTGTGGATTACCCTCACCACTGGACGGCAAGTTACGGCTGTTCGATGCACGCCAGCAGCAATGGACCACGCTGCAACTGACGCGCTCGGCCACCTGCCCGGTATGCGGAGGGCAGGCATGAAGATCCGGCTTAACGATGAGGTTATCGAACTGCAGAACGGGCTGACCGTGGAACAGCTACTTGAGCAGTTGAACCGGCTACAACCCGGCACGGCGCTGGCCGTCAATCAAACCATCATCCCGCGTGACAACTGGGCGCAACAGGCCGTACAGGATGGTGATGACATTTTATTGTTTCAGGCAATCGCAGGAGGTTGAGATGCTGAAGATTGCAGATACGACGTTGACCTCCCGGTTATTTACCGGGACCGGAAAATTTGCCAGTGCGCAACTGATGCAAGATGCCCTGCACGCCAGCGGCTCACAACTGGTTACGCTGGCGATGAAACGGGTGGATTTGAAAGGCGGCAGCGATGCCATTCTGGCGCCGCTGCGCGAGCTGGGCGTACATCTGTTGCCGAATACCTCCGGCGCTAAAACCGCCGCGGAAGCGGTATTCGCCGCCCGTCTGGCACGCGAAGCGTTGGGCACGCACTGGGTGAAACTGGAAATCCACCCGGACATGAAATACCTGCTGCCTGACCCGGTGGAAACGCTAAAAGCCGCCGAGCAACTGGTGAAAGACGGCTTTGTGGTCTTGCCTTACTGCGGCGCCGACCCGGTACTGTGTAAGCGACTGGAGGACGCGGGTTGTGCCGCGGTGATGCCACTCGGTGCGCCCATTGGCTCCAATCAAGGGCTGCAAACACGCGATTTCCTGCGCATCATCATCGAACAGGCGCGGGTACCGGTGGTGGTGGACGCCGGTATCGGTGCGCCCAGCCACGCCGCGGAAGCCATCGAACTGGGCGCTGATGCCGTGCTGGTCAACACCGCTATCGCCGTGGCGCGCGACCCGGTGCAAATGGCGCACGCCTTTCGGCTGGCGGTGGACGCCGGGGCGCTCGCCCGCCAGGCCGGTCTGGGCAGCCGCCGGCACATCGCCAGCGCCACCAGCCCGCTGACCGGCTTTTTGCATCGGACGGAGGCCATCAACTGATGAACGCTCACTCTCAGCCGTCGTTTGAACAACACTGGCAACAGCTGGAATGGCACGACCTGACGCTACGCATCAACAGCAAAACCGACGCCGACGTAGAACGGGCGTTATGCGCGGATCGACTCACGCGCGACGATATGATGGCGCTGCTGTCGCCCGCCGCCAGCCGCTGGCTGGAACCGCTGGCGCAACGGGCGCAACAGTTAACGCGCCAGCGCTTCGGCAACACCGTGAGTTTCTACGTACCGCTGTATCTCTCCAACTTGTGTGCCAACGACTGTACCTATTGCGGTTTTTCCATGAGCAACCACCTCAAACGCAAAACGCTGGACGAACAGGAGATCCTGCGCGAGTGCGAGGCGATCAAGTCGCTGGGATTCGATCACCTGCTATTGGTGACCGGCGAACACCAACGCAAAGTGGGGATGGACTATTTTCGCCAGATGCTGCCGCTGATTCGCCCGCAGTTCAGTTCAGTGATGATGGAGGTGCAGCCGCTGTCGCAAGCGGAGTACGCCGAGTTGAAAACCCTCGGGCTGGATGGGGTCATGGTGTATCAGGAAACCTATCACGCGGCGACCTACGCCCGCCATCACCTGCACGGCCACAAGCAGGATTTCGCCTGGCGGCTGGCGACGCCGGACAGGCTGGGGCGCGCCGGTATCGACAAGATCGGGCTGGGGGCGTTGATCGGGCTGTCCGACAGTTGGCGTACCGACTGCTATATGGTGGCCGAGCACCTGCTGTATTTGCAGCAAACGTACTGGCAGAGCCGCTATTCGGTGTCGTTCCCGCGCCTGCGCCCTTGTGCCGGCGGCATCGAACCGGCTTCGCTGATGGATGAGGCGCAACTGATGCAGGTGATCTGCGCCTTCCGGCTACTGGCACCCGATGTGGAACTGTCGCTCTCTACCCGCGAGTCGCCGTTCTTCCGCGACCACATGATCCCGATCGCCATCAACAACGTCAGCGCGTTTTCCAAAACCCAACCGGGCGGCTACGCCGACGATCATCCGGAACTGGAACAATTCACCCCGCACGATAACCGCCGCCCGCAAGCGGTGGCCGATGCCCTGACTCAGGCCGGGCTGCAACCGGTGTGGAAAGACTGGGACGGTTATCTGGGAAGGCCAGACGTCAACTAAACGCCACAGGGGATCGTCACTGTGCGGCGATCTCACCCACACAACGCGGTCACGGGAAGATCAGGCGAAAATCGATCTTCCCGATCCTTCCATTGCACAGTTTGCAACGACACGCAGCATCGACAAGGCGGCTATTCATACCAGCGTTGCTTGCGTTCCCGCCATTAACATGTGCTCGACAGTTGATCCAATGGTCGCCACCGCCTGCTCTATTCTGGCTGCCATCGGCATAACACAGCTCATGCGTATACCATGACGGTACTTGCCGGAAGCAGAAAATAATGCGCCTTCTGCGATATAAATTTTGTGTTCCTTCAACTGCTGACACAATTGTACACCGTCAAAAGATTCCGGCATTTCCACCCATAACACAAAGCCTCCCTTCGGCCGACTGACGCAGATAGTCTCCGGGAAATAGCGACGCACCCAACAGGCGAACAACTCCAGATTACGCTGATAAATACTGCGCATACGGCGCACATGCGGCTGGTAATACCCTTGCCGGATAAACTCAGCCACCGCCAGTTGTGTACAAACCGTGCTCGACCCGGTACTGGTGTACTTCATATGTAACACCCGGTCGCGATACCGCCCCGGCACTACCCAGCCGACGCGCAGCCCCGGTGCCAGCGTTTTGGAAAACGAACTGCACAGCAACACCCGGCCATCGACATCCATCGACTTCAGCGTGGTCGGCCGCGGGTATTCGTAAGCCAGCTCGCCATACACATCATCTTCGATAATGGCGATGTCATAACGCTGTGCCAGCGTCAGCAGCGCCCGCTTACGATGCGGTGGCATGATGAACCCGAGTGGATTATTACAGCTCGGTACCGTGATCACGGCTTTAATTGGCCACTGATCCAGCGCCAGCTCCAGCGCTTCCAGATTAATACCGGTGGTAAAATCGGTCGGGATCTCAATGACTTTGATATCCAACCCGCACAGGATCTGCAAAATGCCGTGAAAAACCGGCGACTCCACGGCGATGATATCTCCCGGATGCGCCACCGCCCGTACCGCCACCGCCACCGCCTCGGTACATCCGGTCGTGACGACAATGTCCTCCGCCGACAGCTGACAGCCGCTGTCCACCATCAGACGGGCAATCTGTTCTCGCAGTAATATGGAGCCCGCCAAATCGTCATATACGAAAGAAGAAGCCATCTGCTTTTGGCCGATACGTTGCAACTGCTTCCACAACGGCTTCAGCGTACTTTGGGTCAAATCCGGCGAACTGCCGCCCAAAGAGAGTATCTCTGGGTCTTGCCTGGCATTAACCAGCTCCAACACCGCACTCCACTTTTTCACCTCGACCGGGCGTTGCAACGGCTTGCTCATTGCTGGTATCGGCGGCTCGGCTTTACGTGGCCGCACGAAATAACCGGAACGAGGCTGCGGCACGATCAGTTGCTGCTGTTCCAGCAAATAATAAGCTTGTTGCACGGTGCTAATGCTGACGCCATGTTCCTGACTAAGCATCCGTACCGACGGCAGCCGTTCACCGCTACGGTAAAGCCCTTGCTCAATACGTTGCGCCAGTAAGGTAGCCAGATGCTGATATCGCGTCATCGCCGGATCTCCCAATTCATCTTCGTGCAAACCATCTTTGTACCGGTTATTACCATACAGACCGTCATCAAAATCACCATTCAGATCGTCTGCCACGCCATCTGTATTAAAAACAAACCCAAGCACTGCCACTAAAACCATACAGACACACCTGCCATGATGATGTTCAACCATCGCCTGCGGAGAACAATCATGACACCATGCCCGAATCCCAATTTATCGCCCCGTCGTTTCCTATTGCTACGACTGTATCGACGATTGCAATGTCGATACCAGCAACACCAAACACGCCGTATCCTAAATGCACTAAATGACCATCGTCTGCGGGATATTGGTCTGACGCGGGAAGACATTCGGCGACTTTACAAATAATAATTCTGCCAGCGCTGTAGCCCCATTCATCCATTAGCTTCAGTACAACTGATGCTATCTGTGCCTGTTTTCTTTAAACCACGAAGCGGGGAAAGGAAACAGGTACAGATCACACAAAAAACCGTAATTCAGATCGCCCAATCGCATTTCTGTATGCTCAGGATAGCCATTTTCTGCATCTGTATCCTAAAACAGGCCGGCTACACACTATCTCCAGCACAATACACCGGGGATACCACCATGACACAGCCACACCGCCGTTCGAATACCGCCGTCGGCCCGCGTTTCTTCCTTCATCATCTCCGCCAGCGTTGGCGCGCCTGGCGACAGCGGATACAGGCACGAAATGCGCTACGAAAACTAAACAACGATCGGTTGGAGGATATCGGACTCACTCGCCGGGATGTGGACAACTTATGGTAGCAACGAATAAACGCTAGTGAATGGAGCAACGCGGATTCAGGGCAAAAAGATGCGAGACACCACGCAGAAAAAAGCAATCAATACAGAGAGAAAGCGATGGTATGCGTACTGTTGCGCACATCACAGAGTTGCCCGTCGCTATACGGCCGGCCGGTTGTTACAGTGCGCGGGCTGATACAGCCGGAACCGAAGCTTGCCATCGATTCCGCCGCCTCCAGGCCCGCGTGACCGAAGAGAAAACCATGCTGGCTGTCAACATCGTGTCGGGCTACTCGGTTGGGTAGCCCGGCATCGCCCACACAGAAGGCCAGTCTCCCGGCTGCCCGCCGTTACACTCCGGCTGATAATTGTAAGCCACAAGCTGGAAGGTTTTACCGTCAAATACCCACTGTGCGCTTTCACCACAGTCGGCGATACCTCGTCCCTTGGCGGAGTGATATAACATGCCGGTTTCCGGGTCATAGTCCGCTTCGGTAAACCAGCGGATTTTTTCCTCACGGCTTTCCACCGGACGAATAGGCCTGGGTAATTCCAGCAACTGCGCCGCCTGCGGGTTATTGCGCGGCGTAACAAACAGCATACTGGAGGATTGATAAGCCCCCATGCCGCAATTCAACATCACCAGTGCCAGCTCATTGGTCAGCGGTTCAGCCTCACTCAGTTGTCGGGCTTCTTTACTCAACCCGCAGTCTTCCTCTTCCAGCAAGGTTTTTTTAGCATTAACGACACCGTTAATCAGCGCCTTGGCGTTCGCCAGCGGCGGCGGTTGAGTATAGGCAGGGCTGATTTCCTGTCCCACCGGCACCGGCGGCACCTGCGTCACATCACCATTGCCGACCTGCAACAACGCGCTACGGTTATTCAGGCGCCCTTGTCGCTCATCCGCCAACAATAACGCTGCATTCAGGCCGTTAAGCGAGATGGACTCTTCCTGATTATTACTCTGATTGCCGCCATGCTCTGACAGCGACAACCGTTTGGCATTTCTGGCCGCCAGCACAAACTGCTGGATGACATCCAACTGGTCGGTATGGACGTAAAATGCCCCCTCCTCCTCGTCTGTCTGCCAGGCAGGCTGCGCCAGCGGGAAACGGACGCCATCCAGATACAGCGCCTGACGTTTATCAGCCAGATCGAAGTCCAATGAGATTTTCCCCTGAGCGCCCGCTTCGCGCTTTAGCGTCACGCGTAGATACGGATCATTATTTCTGATATCGCAATCATTCAGGTTATTACAGGTTACCTGCCAGTGCCTGAACACCTTCTGCACCGGAACCGGATAACCGGAAGGCATCTCGCCAGCGCTGAATGCACTGCCGGACAGCAAAACCAGAATGATGCCTGAAAGCGCTGTGTTAAATCGCATCGGACATTCCTTATGAAACTGCCATGCTGATGTTATAACGCAATTATGTCTTTTCCCCACATCCAAAAAAACGCTGAAAGCGTTTTTTAACGTCGCCTGCGACGGCCCGCAGGGTGAGTTCCACCGGCAAGGGGGAACGAATCATAAAACGCTGAAAGCGTTTTTTAACGTCGCTTGCGACAGGCTCGGTCGAATGTCACACCAGACTATTGTTAAACCGACACCGACATCAATAAAAGTGCCTCACATGAAATAAGAATATAAAAAAAACCGCACCTTATCGCTAAGGTACGGTTTTTTATTATCGGAGAAAGTGACGATTATTCGTCGTCGCTACCACCCAGACCCGCATTCAGCAGCTCAGCCAGGTTGGCAGAGGCTTCTTCGGCACTCACCTGTGGTGCAGCCGGCTGCTCGCCCGCCTGACGGCGACGCATACGGTCCTGATGATACGCATAACCGGTACCAGCCGGGATCAGTCGACCCACGATGACGTTTTCTTTCAGGCCACGCAGCTCATCACGTTTACCGGCAACCGCCGCTTCCGTCAGTACGCGAGTCGTTTCCTGGAACGACGCCGCGGAAATGAAGGACTCGGTAGCCAGAGACGCTTTGGTGATACCCAGCAGGTCGCGGCTGTAAGTTGCCGCGATCTTGCCGTCCGCTTCCAACTGACGATTGGCGATCTTGATGCGCGACATTTCCACCTGCTCGCCTTCCAGGAACTCGGAACTACCCGGATTGACGATGGTACCTTTACGCAGCATCTGACGAACGATAACTTCGATGTGTTTATCGTTAATCTTAACGCCCTGCAAGCGGTAAACTTCCTGCACTTCGTTGGTGATGTAACGGGTTACCGCGTGTACACCACGCAAGCGCAGAATGTCATGCGGAGATTCCGGACCGTCGGAAATCACATCGCCGCGTTCCACACGCTCACCTTCGAACACGTTGAGCTGACGCCATTTCGGAATCATCTCTTCGTACGGTTCGCTGCCATCAACTGGCGTGATCACCAGACGACGTTTGCCTTTGGTTTCTTTACCGAAGGACACCACGCCGCTGACTTCCGCCAGAATTGCCGGCTCTTTCGGACGACGGGCTTCGAACAGGTCGGCAACGCGCGGCAGACCACCGGTAATATCCTTGGTACCGCCGGATTCCTGCGGAATACGCGCCAGGGTGTCACCCGCACCGATCTGTGCACCGTCTTCCAACTGAACAATTGCTTTGCCCGGCAGGAAGTACTGTGCCGGCATGTCGGTGCCCGGGATCAGTACATCGTTGCCGCTGGCGTCAACGATTTTCAGCGCCGGACGCAGGTCTTTACCACCACCGGTACGTTCCGCACTGTCCAGAACCACGATGGAAGACAGGCCGGTCAGTTCGTCGGTCTGACGCGTAATCGTCTGGCCGTCGATCATGTCGGTAAAGCGAATGCTACCGCCCACTTCGGTGATAACCGGCATGGTATGCGGATCCCAGTTCGCGACGGTTTCACCGCCCGCGACATCGTCACCGTTACCTTTCGCCATCACCGCACCGTAAGGCACTTTATAGCTTTCTTTGGTACGGCCGAATTCGTCGATCAGTTTCAGCTCGGTGTTACGCGAGGTGATGACCAACTTACCGGCGTTGTTCATCACGAACTTGGCATTGCTCAGTCGCAACGTACCCTTGTTTTTCACCTGAATGCTGGACTCGGCTGCCGCACGCGATGCCGCACCACCGATGTGGAACGTACGCATCGTCAGCTGTGTACCCGGCTCACCGATGGACTGTGCCGCGATAACCCCGATAGCCTCACCTTTGTTGATGATGTGGCCACGCGCCAGGTCACGACCGTAGCACTTGGCGCACACGCCGAAGTCGGTTTCACAACCTACGACGGAGCGTACTTTCACGGCATCAACCGAGTTTTCTTCCAACAGGTCACACCATTTCTCGTTCAGCAGCGTATTACGCGGAACCAGAATGTCTGCGGTGCCCGGTTTCAGCACGTCCTCCGCCGTCACACGGCCCAGTACGCGCTCACGCAGCGGCTCTTTCACGTCGCCGCCTTCGATAACCGGCGTCATCATGATGCCTTCGTGGGTGCCGCAATCGTCCTCGGTCACCACCAGATCCTGCGCCACGTCAACCAGACGACGGGTCAGATAACCGGAGTTCGCGGTTTTCAGTGCGGTATCCGCCAGACCTTTACGCGCACCGTGCGTGGAGATGAAGTACTGGAGTACGTTCAGGCCTTCACGGAAGTTCGCGGTGATCGGCGTTTCGATGATGGAGCCATCCGGCTTCGCCATCAGACCACGCATCCCCGCCAGCTGACGAATCTGTGCCGCAGAACCACGCGCACCGGAGTCGGCCATCATAAAGATGCTGTTGAAGGACACCTGTTTCTCTTCTTCGCCGTTACGGTTGATAACGGTTTCGGTAGAGAGGTTTTCCATCATCGCTTTGGCCACGCGCTCGTTCGCCGCAGCCCAGATATCGATAACTTTGTTGTAGCGTTCGCCCGCGGTTACCAGACCAGACTGGAACTGCTCCTGAATCTCGGCGACTTCGGCTTCCGCTTCGCTGATGATTTCCAC
The DNA here is from genome assembly GCF_000406105.1 of Dickeya chrysanthemi NCPPB 402. Lineage (NCBI taxonomy): Bacteria > Pseudomonadati > Pseudomonadota > Gammaproteobacteria > Enterobacterales > Pectobacteriaceae > Dickeya > Dickeya chrysanthemi. The sequence continues at coordinate 4,321,122 of NZ_CM001974.1, forward strand.
TTTCTTCGCCGGGATCACCATATCGTCGATACCAACGGAAGAACCGGAACGCGCCGCATAAGCAAAACCGGTGTACATGATCTGGTCGGCGAAAATAACCGTCGGCTTCAGACCCAACACGCGGTAGCAGGTGTTCAGCATCTTGGAAATCGCTTTCTTACCCAGCGCCTGGTTGACGATGGAATAAGGCAGGCCTTTCGGCACGATCATCCACAGAATCGCACGACCGACGGTAGTGTCGATCAGGCTGGTTTTCTGCGTCCACTCGCCCTGCGCATTCTTCTGATGCTCGGTAATACGCACTTTTACCCGCGCATGCAGCGAAGCCAGACCCGCACGATAAATACGTTCTGCTTCTTTCGGGCCGGTCAGCACCATGCCTTCGCCTTTGGCGTTAACACAGTCACGGGTCATGTAGTACAGACCCAACACCACGTCCTGAGACGGAACGATGATCGGCTCACCGTTCGCCGGCGACAGAATGTTGTTGGTGGACATCATCAGCGCACGCGCTTCGAGCTGGGCTTCCAGCGTCAGCGGTACGTGAACAGCCATCTGGTCACCGTCGAAGTCGGCGTTATATGCCGCACACACCAGCGGGTGCAACTGAATCGCTTTACCTTCGATCAGAACCGGTTCAAACGCCTGAATACCCAGACGGTGCAGGGTCGGCGCACGGTTCAGCAGTACCGGGTGCTCGCGGATAACTTCATCCAGAATATCCCATACCACCGCTTCTTCGCGTTCTACCATCTTCTTGGCAGCTTTGATGGTGGTAGCAAGACCACGCAGTTCCAGCTTGCCGTAGATGAACGGTTTGAACAGTTCCAACGCCATTTTTTTCGGCAGACCGCACTGATGCAGACGCAGGTACGGACCTACGGTGATAACGGAACGACCGGAGTAGTCCACGCGCTTACCGAGCAGGTTCTGACGGAAACGACCCTGTTTACCTTTGATCATATCGGCCAAAGATTTCAGCGGACGCTTGTTAGAACCGGTGATGGCACGACCGCGACGGCCGTTATCCAGCAGCGCATCCACCGCTTCCTGCAACATACGTTTTTCGTTACGTACGATGATATCGGGTGCCGCCAGATCCAGCAGACGTTTCAAACGGTTGTTACGGTTGATCACGCGACGATACAGATCGTTCAGATCGGAAGTCGCGAAACGACCGCCATCCAGCGGCACCAGCGGACGCAGGTCCGGCGGCAGCACCGGCAGCACGGTCAGGATCATCCACTCCGGCTTGTTGCCGGACTGCACGAACGCTTCCAGCAGCTTGATGCGCTTAGTCAGTTTTTTGCGTTTGGTCTCGGAGTTGGTTTCGTTCAGCTCTTCGCGCAGCTGTTCGCATTCCTGCTCCAGATCCATGTTTTTCAGCAAAGCCTGGATCGCCTCGGCACCCATTTTGGCGTCGAATTCGTCACCGAACTCTTCCAGCGCATCCAGATACTGCTCTTCGGTCAGGATCTGACGGCGTTCCAGGTTGGTCATCCCACCTTCGACCACCACGTAAGATTCGAAATACAGTACACGTTCGATATCGCGCAGCGGCATATCCAGCAGCAGGCCGATACGGGACGGCAGAGATTTCAGGAACCAGATGTGAGCGGTCGGAGACGCCAGCTCGATGTGGCCCATGCGCTCACGACGCACTTTGGTCTGGGTCACTTCAACGCCGCACTTCTCGCAAATTACGCCACGGTGTTTCAGGCGCTTGTACTTACCACACAAGCACTCATAGTCTTTTACCGGCCCGAAGATACGGGCACAGAACAGACCGTCACGTTCCGGTTTGAACGTACGGTAGTTAATGGTTTCTGGCTTTTTCACTTCACCAAAAGACCAGGAACGGATCATGTCTGGCGAGGCCAGAGCAATTTTGATCGCATCAAACTCTTCGGTTTTAGTTTGCGCTTTCAGAAACTTTAATAAGTCTTTCACGGATTGGCTCCTGTCGGAGTTAGACCTGTCAGGCACCTGAACCCTGCCGTTAACACAGCTCAGGTGCCCCTGTAACGAATGCTCGCGATCGGGCCGGGATTACTCTTCTTCCAGCTCGATGTTGATACCCAGGGAGCGGATTTCTTTCAACAATACGTTGAAGGACTCCGGCATACCCGGTTCCATCCGGTGATCGCCATCCACGATGTTCTTATACATCTTGGTACGGCCGTTCACGTCATCGGATTTCACCGTCAGCATTTCCTGCAGGGTATAGGCTGCGCCGTAAGCTTCCAGCGCCCACACTTCCATCTCACCGAAGCGCTGACCACCGAACTGCGCCTTACCACCCAACGGCTGCTGGGTAACCAGGCTGTAAGAGCCGGTAGAACGGGCATGCATCTTGTCATCCACCAGGTGGTTCAGTTTCAGCATGTACATGTAGCCCACGGTAACCGGACGCTCAAACTGCTCGCCAGTACGGCCATCGAACAACGTAATCTGACCGGAAGTCGGCAGATCGCCGAGTTTCAGCAACTCTTTGATCTCATTTTCCTTGGCACCGTCGAACACCGGCGTGGCGATCGGCATACCTTTCTTCAGATTTTCCGCCAGACGCAGCACTTCTTCATCGCTGAAGGTGTTCAGGTCGACTTTCTGGCGTACATCGTTGCCCAGGTCATAAGCACGCTGGATGAACTCACGCAGTTTGGCCACTTCCTGATGCTGCTTGAGCATGGCGTTGATCTTGTCACCGATGCCTTTCGCTGCCATACCCAGGTGGGTTTCCAGAATCTGACCGATGTTCATACGTGATGGTACGCCCAGCGGGTTCAATACGATGTCGACCGGCGTACCGTTCTCGTCGTAAGGCATATCTTCGATCGGGTTGATCTTGGAGATAACACCCTTGTTACCGTGACGACCTGCCATCTTGTCACCTGGCTGGATTTGACGTTTAACCGCCAGATACACCTTAACGATCTTCAGCACGCCCGGCGCCAGATCATCACCCTGGGTGATTTTGCGGCGTTTGGCTTCGAGTTTCTTCTCGAATTCGTGTTTCAGTTCGTCGTACTGCTCAGCCAACTGCTCCAGCTGATTCTGTTTCTCTTCGTCGGTCAGACCCAGCTCCAGCCAACGCTCACGCGGCAGCTTGTCCAGTTTGTCGGCTTCAACGCCACCGGCAACCAGCACGTCATGGATACGGGCAAACAGACCGGCTTCCAGAATCTGCAGCTCTTCAGTCAGGTCTTTCTTGGCCTGCTTAAGCTGCATTTCTTCGATTTCCAACGCACGCTTGTCTTTTTCCACGCCATCGCGGGTAAAGACCTGCACGTCGATAACCGTACCGGAAACGCCGTTCGGCACACGCAGAGAAGAGTCTTTCACGTCAGACGCCTTCTCACCGAAGATCGCACGCAGCAGTTTCTCCTCCGGCGTCAGTTGAGTTTCGCCTTTCGGCGTCACTTTACCGACCAGAATGTCGCCACCGGTCACTTCCGCACCGATGTAAACGATACCGGATTCATCCAGCTTGGAGAGCGCCGCTTCACCCACGTTCGGGATATCGGCGGTGATCTCTTCCGGCCCCAACTTGGTATCGCGAGACACGCACGCCAGTTCCTGAATGTGGATGGTGGTAAAACGGTCTTCCTGTACTACACGCTCGGAAACGAGGATGGAGTCTTCGAAGTTGTAACCGTTCCACGGCATGAACGCCACGCGCATGTTCTGACCCAGCGCCAGTTCACCGAGGTCGGTGGACGGGCCGTCAGCCAGCACGTCGCCGCGCTCAACCGGCTCACCCAGTGACACACACGGCATCTGGTTGATACAGGTGTTCTGGTTGGAGCGGGTGTACTTGGTCAGGTTATAGATATCAATGCCCGCTTCGCCCGGATACATCTCTGCTTCGTTAACTTTGATAACGATACGAGAAGCATCGACGTACTGCACGGTACCACCGCGTTTAGCAACCGCAGTTACACCGGAGTCAACGGCAACAGCACGCTCCATACCAGTACCTACCAGCGGCTTGTCGGCACGCAGGGTCGGCACCGCCTGACGTTGCATGTTCGCACCCATCAGGGCGCGGTTGGCGTCATCGTGTTCCAGGAACGGGATCAGTGACGCACCGACGGAAACCACCTGCTGGGTGGAAACGTCCATGTAGTCAACCTGATCACGGCTGAACAAGCTGGATTCGCCTTTGCTACGGCAGGTGACCAGTTCATCGATGAAGTGGCCTTCGTCATCCAGGTTGGTGTTCGCCTGGGCAATAACGTAGTTGCCTTCTTCGATAGCAGACAGGTAATGAATTTCGTCGGTTACCACGCCATCGCGTACACGGCGGTACGGGGTTTCCAGGAAACCATACTCGTTAGTCTGTGCATACACGGACAGCGAGTTGATAAGACCGATGTTCGGACCTTCCGGCGTTTCGATAGGACATACACGACCGTAGTGAGTCGGATGTACGTCACGCACTTCAAAGCCGGCACGCTCACGCGTCAGACCGCCTGGGCCCAATGCGGAGATACGGCGTTTATGCGTAATCTCGGACAACGGGTTGTTCTGGTCCATAAACTGAGACAGTTGGCTGGAACCGAAGAACTCTTTCACCGCTGCGGAAATCGGCTTGGCGTTGATCATGTCCTGCGGCATCAGCGTGTCCAGGTCGCCCAGAGACAGACGCTCTTTCACCGCACGCTCAACACGCACCAGACCGACGCGGAACTGGTTTTCCGCCATTTCGCCCACGGAACGAATACGACGGTTGCCCAAATGGTCGATATCGTCGACTTCACCCTTACCGTTACGGATATCGATGAGTTTTTTCATCACATCGATAATGTCTGCTTTGCTCAGAATGCCGGAGCCTTCAATTTCTTCGCGCAGCAGAGAACGGTTGAACTTCATACGGCCAACCGCGGACAGATCGTAACGATCTTCAGAGAAGAACAGATTTTCGAACAGGGTCTCAGCGGCTTCGCGTGTCGGCGGCTCGCCAGGACGCATCATGCGGTAAATTTCAACCAGCGCGCTCAGACGATCGTTAGTCGGGTCGACACGTACTGTTTCAGACATGTACGGACCGTGATCCAGATCGTTGGTGAACAGCGTTTCAATACGCTTGTGGCCAGACTGACTCAGCTTGGCCAGCAGATCCAGCGACAGTTCCATGTTCGCCATCGCGATCACTTCACCGGTGCTTTCATCCACATAGTCTTTCGCCAGCACTTTGCCTGCGATGTATTCAACCGGTACTTCAATACGTTCGATACCGTCTTTTTCCAACTGGCGGATATGGCGCGCAGTGATGCGGCGGCCTTTCTCAACGTAAACTTTGCCGTCGGCTTCGATATCGAAAGAGGCAGTTTCGCCACGCAGACGTTCCGGCACCAATTCCATCTGCAACTTGTTGTTGTGAATTTCATACACCACTTTATCGAAGAACAGATCCAGAATCTGTTCAGTGGTGTAATTCAACGCACGCAGAATGATGGTAGCCGGCAGTTTACGGCGACGGTCGATACGGACAAACAGGTTGTCTTTCGGGTCGAACTCAAAGTCCAGCCAGGAACCACGGTAAGGAATGATTCGTGCGTTATACAGCACCTTACCGGAAGAGTGGGTTTTACCCTTATCGCTGTCAAAGAAGACGCCCGGACTACGATGCAACTGAGAAACGATAACACGCTCAGTACCATTGATAACAAAGGTACCGTTGTCGGTCATGAGCGGAATCTCGCCCATGTACACTTCTTGTTCTTTGATGTCTTTAACGGTGCCTTCCGGCGCTTCGCGCTCGTAGATCACCAGACGCAGCTTCACGCGCAACGGCGCAGAGAAGGTCACACCGCGGATTTGACACTCTTGTACGTCAAATACCGGCTCACCCAGACGGTAGCTCACGTATTGCAGTTCAGAGTTGCCGCTGTAACTTGAGATAGGGAATACGGAACGGAATGCAGCTTCCAGACCATACTGACCTTCCGGATCTTGCTCGATAAACTTCTGGAACGAGTCAAGCTGGATAGAAAGGAGATAAGGTACATCCAACACTTGCGGACGTTTACCAAAATCCTTACGAATGCGTTTTTTCTCGGTATAGGAGTAAACCATAGGGTTCCTCAGCTCGCTGACAAGTCGACCCACTTTGTCCGCCCTGATAAGGACGGTTCATGCAACACCATTTATGTCGATCGGAATGTGGAATACATTCCGCAATACCTGTTTCTATCACTCTTAAATCATTTCATTGCGCTTTACACAGGGCGAGCGGCTCTGGCGCAGTATATTAAGTCGTCGATAGAGACAAGCATTGATGGGAAACCGGCAGTCAAACAGTGTGAAACTCTACCGGCACCCTACAGCGCAAAAAGGCTGGTGACCAAAAAGTCACCAGCCATCAGCCTAACGAATCAGGCTGCAACCGGAAGGGTTGGCTTATTTAACTTCAACTTCAGCGCCAGCTTCTTCCAGAGATTTTTTCAGAGCTTCAGCGTCATCTTTGCTCACTGCTTCTTTCAGGGCAGCCGGAGCAGATTCAACCAGATCTTTAGCTTCTTTCAGGCCCAGACCAGTTGCGCCGCGAACAGCCTTGATAACGGCAACTTTGTTAGCGCCGACAGCTTTCAGGATAACGTCGAACTCGGTTTTCTCTTCAGCAGCTTCAGCCGGAGCAGCAGCTACAGCAACAGCGGCAGCAGCAGAAACGCCGAATTTTTCTTCCATTGCAGAGATCAGCTCAACAACGTCCATTACAGACATAGCGGCTACTGCTTCAATGATTTGATCTTTAGTGATAGACATGACAATTGTTCCTAACAATCAGAAAAAGTTTATACGTTAGCAAATGCGATAACAGGAAGAGTGCGATTAAGCAGCTTCTTTCTGATCGCGAACAGCAGCCAGAGTGCGGACCAGTTTGCCTGCAGAGGCTTCTTTCATGGTCGCCATCAGGCGTGCAATTGCTTCTTCGTAAGTCGGCAGAGTAGCCAGACGGTCAATTTGAGCCGCCGGAATCAACTCACCTTCAAAGGCTGCCGCTTTGACCTCAAATTTTGCATTCGCTTTCGCGAACTCTTTGAACAGACGAGCAGCTGCGCCCGGGTGTTCCATCGAGTATGCAATCAGGGTCGGACCAACAAACGTGTCTTTCAGGCATTCGAACTGAGTGCCTTCAACGACGCGGCGCAGCAGGGTGTTGCGAACAACACGCATGTATACGCCAGCTTCACGACCTGCTTTACGCAGTTCAGTCATTTTATCTACGGTAACGCCGCGGGAATCCGCAACTACCGCAGACAGCGCGCCTTTGGCAACTTCGCTGACTTCAGCAACAATCGCTTGTTTGTCTTGAAGATTTAATGCCATTAGCTTTTGCTCCTGGATTTAGCCGGAAAAAATTTCCGGAACTCACTTCACCCGCCACCAACTTAGTAGACAGGCGTTAAAACACGGTGAGCAGAATCCAGCAGACTATTCTTTAAAAAAGGATAAATATGTCTTTAAAAAAGAATAAAAATGTTCTTTAGGCTCTGTCACCGTCTACGCAGGAAAATTAAGTTTCTAACGAAACACCTGCGGTCTTGGACGGAGGCCTGGATAGGCCAGGCTCCAACCGAAAAATCGTCTCTTGTTCATTTACAGAACAACGGGCGTAAGATTATAAAGAAATCCTTCGCCCGGGTAAAGAGGAACAAAAGCTATCAGTTTGCGACTGCGTTCAGGCCGCTCTGATCGATGGCAACGCCAGCACCCATGGTGGTGGAGAGGCTAACTTTCTTGATGTACACGCCTTTTGCCTGAGCCGGTTTAGCTTTTTTCAGCGCAACCAGCAGAGCTTCCAGGTTTTCTTTCAGTTTGTCAGCGTCGAAATCAACCTTACCGATGGTGGTATGGATGATACCGTTCTTGTCGTTACGGTAACGCACCTGACCAGCCTTGGCGTTTTTCACTGCTTCGGCTACGTTCGGGGTTACAGTACCCACTTTCGGGTTCGGCATCAGACCACGCGGACCGAGGATCTGGCCCAGTTGACCAACAACGCGCATTGCATCCGGAGAAGCAATAACGACGTCGAAGTTCATCTCGCCTTTCTTGATCTGCTCAGCCAGGTCATCCATGCCTACCAGGTCAGCGCCGGCAGCTTTTGCTGCTTCAGCGTTAGCGCCCTGAGTAAACACAGCTACGCGAACAGTACGACCAGTACCGTGCGGCAGTACGGTTGCACCACGAACGTTCTGATCAGATTTACGTGCATCGATGCCCAGGTTTACGGCAACGTCAACACTTTCAACAAATTTAGCAGTGGCCAGCTCTTTCAGCAGGGCAACGGCTTCGTTGATGTCATACTGTTTGGTTACATCAACTTTTTCACGGATCACGCGCATGCGCTTGGTCAGCTTAGCCATTTCTTAGTCCTCCACTACCAGGCCCATGGAACGAGCAGTACCTTCGATGGAACGCGCCATGGCTTCCACGTTGGCACCCGTCATGTCCGCCGCTTTGGTCTGAGCGATTTCCAGAACCTGAGCACGGGTCACTTTACCGACTTTGTCTTTGTTCGGTTTACCGGAACCAGACTTGATACCAGCCGCTTTTTTCAGCAGTACAGATGCCGGCGGAGTTTTGGTAACGAAGGTGAAAGAACGGTCGGAGTAAACGGTAATAACAACAGGAATCGGCAAACCTTTTTCCAGGCTTTCTGTCTTGGCGTTGAATGCCTTACAGAATTCCATGATGTTAACACCCTGCTGACCCAGAGCCGGACCGACTGGCGGGCTCGGGTTAGCCATACCAGCTGCAACCTGCAGCTTGACGTAGGCTTGTACTTTCTTGGCCATTTAGCTTTCCTCTAATGGGTAATAACGCTTCACAAAGAAGCTCCCCGCGATTTATAAACATGTTATGCGTCTGACGACACATAAAACAAAGGCGCGAAATTGTAGGTCAATTTCGCGCCGGATACAAGTATCGAATTCAGGCAATAATCAGCCTTTTTCCACCTGGCTGAAATCCAGCTCGACAGGCGTTGCACGACCAAAGATAGATACAGAAACCTTCAGGCGGCTTTTCTCGTAATCGACTTCTTCCACCACACCGTTGAAATCGGCAAACGGGCCATCGTTGACGCGCACCATTTCACCCGGTTCGAACAGGGTTTTCGGCCGCGGCTTATCACCGACCTGCTGCAGACGATTCATAATCGCATCGACTTCTTTATCGCTGATCGGCGCAGGGCGATCGGACGTTCCGCCGATGAACCCCATGACACGTGGTACGCTGCGCACTAAATGCCAGCTGGCATCGTCCATCACCATCTGTACCAGCACATAACCAGGGAAGAATTTGCGCTCGCTTTTACGACGCTGGCCGCCACGAATTTCAACCACCTCTTCAGTCGGTACCATGACCTCACCAAAGTGGTCTTCCATGTTATGGAGTTTGATATGTTCACGCAGAGACTGTGCTACGCGACCTTCAAAGCCAGAAAACGCCTGAACGACGTACCAACGTTTCTTTGGAGCTTCAGACATCTTAGAACCTCAGGCCAGTAATAAACGATACCAGACGCACCAGAATGCCATCCAGTCCCCACAAAATCAGTGACATAACGGCAGTTACAGCAGCAACGATCAGAGTGGTATGCAACGTTTCCTGCCGGGTCGGCCAGATCACCTTGCGAACTTCGGTACGAGCTTCACGCGCAAACAAAACCGTTGCCTTGCCCTTCGTCGTCAGCAATGCTACACCGCCTGCAGCGGCGATTAAAACAACCACAGCCAACGCACGCAACGGCAAACTGAATTCACGGTAGTAATAGTTACCTACAATTGCCGCGATCAGTAATACTGCAACAACCAGCCATTTCAGCGCCTCAAGACCACGCCCGCTCTCCTGAGCTTCGGTATTCGCACTCATAAACCAACCTGTCACTAGATTCAGACAAATAATTTTGCCCTGCCGTAAGGGCAAACCAGACCGGAAAGTGTTCTTAAAATCAAGCTATCCGGGACTCACACCGCTTACACAGAGCCTATCTCACCAATGATTATACTGCACAATCGCTGATGAGATAGGTTCTACGACGACAGCGTAGAAAAAGGGCATCAAATGATGCCCTTTTACCGCATGTTGCGTCAAATTTTATCAGC
>NZ_CM001974.1:4331336-4335873 GCF_000406105.1 Dickeya chrysanthemi NCPPB 402
TCGATTGTCCCTCTAAGACACGGATAAATCGGTGGTATCACCACATCAACCAAGCAATTACTTGCTGAGCTTTTAACAGAAAGAAGATCAGGAGGAAAATAAAGAAGTGGTGCTGATAGGCAGATTCGAACTGCCGACCTCACCCTTACCAAGGGTGCGCTCTACCAACTGAGCTATATCAGCACATCTAGTTGGAGCGGGCAGTGGGAATCGAACCCACATCATCAGCTTGGAAGGCTGAGGTAATAGCCATTATACGATGCCCGCATCCTGGAACTCGGCTACCTGATTTCTCTGTAGAACATTAAAGCAAGGTACAATTTATATTGTTACCTTGCTTTTTTCGATACGATTTTAGTATTTCATACCGCATCGATTGCATCCTGTCGCCAGGATTGAATTTGGTGGTGGGGAAGGATTATTCGTCGCTTTGCTCCTCACCTTTCGGGCCGCGCTACGCACGTTGTCTCGCGTTGCTCGACTCGAACCTTCTTGAAGGTTCTCACCTTCCCCAATGTGATATATGTTACTCATCACATTGGTTCAGTCGTTTTTTACGACTTTAATTTGGTGGTGGGGGAAGGATTCGAACCTTCGAAGTCTGTGACGGCAGATTTACAGTCTGCTCCCTTTGGCCGCTCGGGAACCCCACCTGATTGTATGTACTTGATGGTGCCGGCTGCCGGAATCGAACTGGCGACCTACTGATTACAAGTCAGTTGCTCTACCTACTGAGCTAAGCCGGCATCAAGTGCTGCGCATTCTAGGCAGAGGGGCTTGTCTATGCAACAAAAAAATTGCCAAAAATGCGCTATCGCTTAGATTTTGCACAAAAAGGGATGCTATTTCACATTACCGCCAATCATTCGTGCAAATAAACGCCAGAAAACGGGTTCAAAGCCCTCTGGGATATGATTCTTACTGCATTAGTAGCGACCTGCCACGAACCATCAGCACCACATTTTCTACAACTCTGATGACCGCCAAAGTAAAGTAGTGATGCCGCACCGTTGCAACGTCCCTACGCATAAAAACATTTACTCCCTCAGTAACGATTGGCTTCGACTGGATGAAAGAGTTCACATGTCGACACCGCCAAAAGCTATGGTCATTAGCATATCCAGGCTGATGGATACCGTTCATAACGCTGCAACAATAACTTATCTATACATAACCAGTACCATGAAACGAATAGCATGCCTGCCCGTAACAAATATTTATCCTGACGCCTACATCACAGCTATCAGGGCTGATACAGATTTTTGCTTCTTTTTCTGACCCTCATGGTGGTAACCTGCCCACTGGACGATAAATTATTATCAGGAAAGGATGCTGTGGCTGTTACCTGTCCAGCCTCCCGGCGTTTTGGGTTCATGTACTGAAACCTGGCTGTCTCCCTTCCTTACTGGTAGCGTCAAGCAGAAACACATTATATGACTAATAAAGCGCAATCTTTTGCAACGCCTTATCTTCATTTCAATCGCCAGCAATGGGCCAACCTGCGTGACTCGGTACCATTGACCCTGACTGAAGATGAAATAATCAAACTCAAAGGCATTAACGAAGATTTGTCTTTGGATGAAGTTGCAGAGATTTATCTGCCATTATCCCGGTTGCTAAATTTCTATATCAGTTCCAACTTACGACGTCAGGCCGTACTGGAGCAGTTTCTGGGGACCGACGGTCAAAAAATCCCTTATATCATCGGTATTGCCGGCAGTGTTGCCGTCGGCAAAAGTACTACGGCCCGTGTACTACAAGCATTACTTAGCCGCTGGCCGGAGCATCGAAAAGTTGAACTCATTACCACCGATGGTTTTCTTCATCCCAATAAAATATTGCAACAGAGAAATCTGATGAAGAAAAAAGGATTTCCACAGTCTTACGATATGCATAGTCTGGTGAAATTCGTTTCGGAAATAAAATCCGGCGTTCCCTGTGTTACCGCGCCTACTTACTCGCACTTAACCTATGACATTGTGCCTGACTGCAACAAAGTCATAGAGCAACCAGACATTCTGATCCTAGAAGGATTGAATGTTCTACAGAGTGGGATGGATTATCCTCATGATCCTCATCGCGTTTTCGTATCGGATTTTGTGGATTTCTCTATTTACGTCGATGCGCCTGAAGACCTGTTAAAAAGCTGGTATATCAATCGCTTTCTGAAATTCAGAGAAGGTGCATTTACTAATCCGGATTCATATTTCCACAATTACGCGAAGCTGGCAGAAACTGAAGCCGTTAATATCGCCTCACAGTTATGGTCAGAGATTAATGGACTGAACCTAAAACAGAATATATTGCCAACTCGTGAACGAGCCAGTCTTATTATGACAAAAAGTGCAAATCATGCCGTCGAATGTGTTCGTTTAAGGAAATAAACAGAAGGGGGGGATAACACCCCTCTATTATTTACCATCCACGCAAGGAAATTTCGCCACCGATATAAGGTTGAATTTCACCATCCTTTTCCAGCAACAATGCACCCTGACGGTCAATTCCTTTATCAACGCCGATAATTTCTCTATTACCAACAATTAATTTTACTTCCCGATTATAAAAATTATCTAACGAGCTCCAGCGAGAAATGAACGGTGTTAAACCTTGCTGTTCATAAACAGTTAATGCTGTGCATAACTCGGTAATGAGTTTCACAGCCAGCATATTGCGATCAATATCTATCCCTGCGTCTTGTAAATTAATCCATCCTTGATTGATCACATTTGAACCTGAAGAGTTCATACGTAAATTAATGCCCGCACCAATAACCAGATGTGCAGCATCTCCCGTACGACCATTTAGCTCGACAAGAATACCTGCCAGTTTTTTGTCATTCAGATACAGGTCATTCGGCCATTTAACACGGACGCCTTCGGCTCCCAGTTGGTGTAAAACCTCAGCCATGATGATACCAATCACCAAGCTAACACCAACCGCCGCGGCAGGGCCTTGCTCCAGACGCCAGTACAGCGATAAATACAGATTACTACCAAAGGGAGAAAACCATTGGCGCCCACGACGGCCTCGACCTGCCTGCTGATATTCGGCGATACAGGCATCACCTGACGATATCGAGTCGAGACGGTCCAACAGATATTGATTAGTAGAATCAATAACGGGCAAAACAGCTATATTGCCATCTGGTATTTCCGAGCGGATTTTATCTGCATCGAGCAATTGAATAGGCGAAGAAAGCGCATAGCCTTTCCCTGTTACCGTATATACATCCAACCCCCACTCTTTAATGGTCTGAACATGTTTATTGATGGCAGCACGGCTCATCCCCATCAGTTCGCCAAGATACTCGCCCGAATAGAACTCACCACTCGAGAGAATAGAGATTAGTTTCAGCGGGACGGTATAATCTTTCATGACAGAACCTCCACCGCATTAACCTCTCCCTGAGCAGAAATAAAGCGTACTTCCGGTTCAAGCCAAACATCGAATTTCATTGCAACTTGATTTCTGACATAGCGGGCCAGCTCAATCAAATCATGACTAGTCGCATCACCTTTATTTACCAGAACAAGAGCCTGTTTATCATGCACTGCAGCCTGACCAATCTGATGTCCTTTTAAGCCACATTGATCAATCAGCCAGCCAGCAGCTAGTTTTACATCACCATTTGGCTGAGGGTAATGGGGTGCATTCGGATAGTGAGCCAAAATGTGCTCAGCAATAGTTGCTGGGATAACCGGATTCTTGAAAAAACTTCCAGCATTACCCATTACGGTAGGATCGGGCAATTTACTGCGCCTCATCTGGCAGACAGCCTCAAACACTTGTTTTGCCGTAGCTGTTGCGGGATCAATACGGGTAAGCTCACCATATTCCAAAATTGGCTTCCAATCTTTTGATAAACTCAGCCCTACAGCAATAATGGCAAATCCATACTGATATTCATGCTTGAAAATACTATCCCGGTAATCAAACCGGCACTCTTTAGCACTCAGCCGTGTTACCTCACCGGTTTCCAAATTTAGCAGATCAACATAGGCACAGACTCTTTTTAAATCCATACCATAAGCACCAATATTTTGAATAGGTGCGGACCCGACACATCCTGGAATTAAGGCCAGATTCTCCAGACCGGAAATACGATGCTCCAGCGTATACTCAACTAAATTATGCCAATTTTCACCAGCACCCACGTGGAGCATCCACTCAGATTCGGTCTCCTTGACCTCAATCCCCTTGAGCCGGTTAATGAGTATTATGCCGTGAAAATCGTCAAGAAAGAGTACATTGCTCCCTTCCCCGAGTATCAGAATCGGTAATCCGCTCTGATAGGCACGCTGCCACGCAGCCAGCAACTCGGTTGTATCTGCGATAGTTACAATGTCTGTCGCAGAAACCGATAAGGAGAAAGAATTAAACGCTTTTAGAGATGTGACAGAACTCGTCATGGTGGTCAATACCCAGTAAACAGTTAGGCATAGTCTAACTGATCCTGAGCAATTATTGAGGGGTGTTTTATCCGCAAAAAAGCGATTGTCGCGGCCGCGACATGCCGCCACCGCAGGAGAGACCATGG